>JAKOWQ010000255.1 GCA_029781465.1 Pseudomonadota bacterium | reverse complement strand
TCGTGATCGATGCGCGCGCCGGGCTAACCCCGCTCGATGAGGAAATCGGCCGCTACCTGCGCCAGCAGAGCGAGGTTCCGGTGATTCTGGTAGCCAACAAGGCCGAAGGACGGGCGGGCGATCACGGCCTGTTCGAGGCGTTCTCGCTCGGCTTCGGCGATCCGGTCGGGCTGTCGGCCGAACACGGCGAAGGGCTGGCCGACCTGTTCGAGGCATTGCAGCCTCTGATCGAACCCCTCCAGCCCGATGAGGAAGCCGAGGCGGAAGAGCTGGACGAAGAGGCGCTAGAAGCCGCTCCGCTCAAGCTGGCGATCGTCGGGCGGCCCAACGCCGGCAAATCGACCCTGATCAACGCCCTGCTGGGCGAAGATCGCCTGCTGACCGGCCCGGAAGCCGGGATCACGCGGGATTCGATCGCGATCGACTGGAGCTGGACCGACCCCGCCAGCGGAGAGACCCGTCCGGTGCGGCTGATCGATACCGCGGGCATGCGCAAGAAGGCGCAGGTCACCGACAAACTGGAAAAGCTCTCGGTCGCCGACGCACGCCGCGCAGTCGATTTCGCCGAGGTGGTGGTGCTGCTGCTCGATGCCACTCGCGGGCTCGAGCATCAGGATCTCAAGATCGCCTCGCTGGTGCTGGAAGAGGGCCGGGCGCTGATCATCGCGATCAACAAGTGGGACGTGGCCGAGGACGCCTCGGGGCTGTTCAACGGCGTTCGGGCCGCTCTGGATGAAGGTCTGGCCCAGGTCAGGGGCGTTCCGCTGCTGGCGGTGTCGGCGCGCACCGGCAAGGGGCTCGATCAGCTGGTCAAGGCCGCCTTCGATCTGCGCACGGCCTGGTCTCGCCGGGTGCCGACCGCGCTGCTCAACCGCTGGTTCGACGAGGCGCTGGCCAAGAACCCGCCGCCCGCGCCCGGCGGCAAGCGGATCAAGCTGCGCTATATCACCCAGGCCAAGACCCGCCCGCCGGGCTTCGTGCTGTTCGGCACCCGGCTCGACGATCTGCCCGCCAGCTATCAGCGCTATCTGGTCAACGGCATCCGCCGCGATCTGGGTTTCGACGCGGTGCCGGTGCGCCTGACGCTGCGTTCGGCGAAGAACCCGTTCAAGAAGGACTGAAACGTCAGTTCATTGCCGGAATGCAGGTGAATCCGGCGGCGGCAAGGCGCGAACAGGCGGCCTGGGCGGCCTCGCGGCTGGCAAAACCGCCCGCCTGAAGCTTGGTCACCGCGCCGGCCTTGACATTGAGCCGGGGATGGCCCGCCAGTTCGGGGCGACCCTTGACCTTGTTCCACACCGCATCGGCATTGGCGGCAACGCCAAAGGCGCCGAGCTGGATTCGCCACGGTCCGGCGGCGGCAGGCCGGGTTGCAGTGCCTTGCGGTGCTGCACCTGCCGCGGGGGCAGCGGGTTTGGGCACGGAGGTCTGCGGCGCAACCACGGGGCGGGGCCGGGCATAGTCGGCCCCGGCACTGGCCGGGTTCGATCCGCTGGCGACGCGCTCGGCCTCGGCCACGGCACTGCTGGCGCTCGCCACGCTGGGCGGTGGATTTCGGGGAGCTTTCGGCGCGGCGCTGACCGGCGGGTTGGCGCCCGGCACGGTTGTGCCAAGATCCACCGCGGCAAGCTGACGCGCGCGGGTGGCC
>JAKOWQ010000221.1 GCA_029781465.1 Pseudomonadota bacterium | reverse complement strand
CGACCGCGCCGTTGCGTCGGATGATCTGATAACCGGCATACGCGGAAGTGCGAGCGTCAGATGCTGCGGGCGTATCGGTCGCCGATACGGACGGAATGGATGTGGCGGCGGTGGTGACTGCTTGCATATGTTTCCCTCTAATGCCGTGATGAAGCGTGGTGGTTCGATGTCGCAACGACATCGGCCGATCAGCGAAAGATTTGGTTATTGAAGTGAAGCCAGAAGACGCGTGCTGCAGGCTGCCTGTGTAGCCTCAGCGAGCTGCCGGGTGCCGGTGCCTGGGGCGGTGTGCGGTCAGGTCGGCTGCAGCGTGAAGGCACTATATCTAGGGCTGTTTCTCACTTCAAGCACTATCCGTAGTGTGTTGAGATTATCGCTCAGGATCGGGCAATCCCTAGTCCGAAGGGGCATCTGGCGCAATGCCGCGTGGTTTCTGGCGGTGTGATGGCGGGCCCGCATCAGGCTTGGGTTTGCGGGCGATTTCGGCTGCCAGGCCGCATGATTTCGAAGCCCGTCTTCGAAGCGGAAAAAGTCAAGTCGCCTGTGGCGGTTTGCCAGCGGGGAAATACCGATCGGGCCAACCCAGATTTTTTGCCAGCGCGTCCCACTCGAATGCCGTCCCCGGATCGCGCTTGCGGCCGGGCGCCACGTGTTCGTGGCCCACCACTTGAGCAATGGGATAGGCCCTGGCGATGGCCGGCAGCAGGGTGCTCAGCTGACGGTATTGCTGCGCTTCGAAGGGGTGGTCTTCGAGGCCTTCGAGCTCGATGCCGATCGAGTAGTCGTTGCAGTTGTCGCGCCCTTGCCAGCTCGACTTGCCCGCGTGCCAGGCCCGGTCGTCGGCACTCACGAATTGCACGAGCGAGCCATCGCGGCGGATCACGAAATGGGCGGACACCTCGGTGCCGCGAATCTGCTCGAAGTAGGGATGTGCCGTCCAGTCGAGGCGGTTGGTGAACAAGCGCTCGATGGCGTCGCCACCGTAGACCCCCGGCGGCAGGCTGATCGAGTGAATGATCACCAGCGACACCACGCTGTCCGGTGGGCGCGGGCCGAAATTCGGGGAGTCGATGCGCTCGGCCGGGCGATACCAGCCGTCCGCCCAATCGGGCGAAGCCAGGCTCATTCGAGGCTGCCGGCGTCGTCGTCGGACGCCTTGCTGCTATCGCCGCCGTGGATGCCCAGGCGTGCCATGCGGTAGCGCATCTGGCGCAACGACAGGCCCATGCTGGCGCCGGCCGCGGTGCGGTTGTAGCGATGCTGCTCCAGGGCGCGCAGGAGGATGTCGCGCTCGACCGTGTCGAGGTAGGCGGCCAGATCGTTCGGGAGCGTGTTGCCTGGCAGCGAGGGCACCGCAGATGCGTCGGCCGCGGGTGGGGGGGCCCCGGTCGCGAGTTGCGCCGGGGCTTCGGGCGATGCGGCCGAGTGCGCGGCGTCGGGGGCGGGTTCCGCGGTGCTTTCGACGTGCAGCAGGCCCAGATCGTCCAGTTCGATGACGTGCCCGCCGCTCAGGGCCACGGCCCGGTGCAGCAGGTTTTCAAGCTCGCGGACGTTGCCCGGAAAGGCGTGACTGGCCAGGCGATCCAGCGCCGCCGGGCTGAGTTGCGGGGCCGGGTGCAAGCGGCTTTCGTCGGCGATGCGCGCCAGAACCTGAGCGCAGATTTCGGTGAGGTCCTCCATGCGTTCGCGCAGTGGAGGCACCCGAATCTGGATCACGTTGAGGCGGTAGTACAAGTCTTGCCGGAACCGGCCGGCGGCCACTTCGGCTGCCAGGTCCTTGTGCGTGGCGCTGACGATGCGCACGTCCACCGAAATTTCGTTGACGGCCCCGACCGGGCGCACGGCGCGCTCTTGAATCGAGCGCAGCAGCTTGGACTGCATCGACAGCGGCAGGTCGCCGATTTCGTCGAGGAACAAAGTGCCGCCGCGCGCGGCCTGGAAGAAACCCTCGCGGTCCTCATTGGCGCCGGTGAATGCGCCCTTGCGGTAGCCGAAGAATTCGGCTTCGAGCAATTGTTCGGGGATGGCGCCGCAGTTCACCGCAATGAACGGGGCCGTGGCACGCGCGCTCACTTCGTGGATGGCTCGCGCCACCAGCTCTTTGCCGGTGCCCGATTCACCATGGATCCAGACCGGTGCCATGCTCCGCGCGACCTTGCGGATCAAGCCCCGCACGTGCTGCATCGCGCTCGAGGCACCCGACATGCGCTGCAGGGCCGCGCTGCCGGGTTCTTCGAGATCGGCGCTGAGTTTGCGATCGGCCGCGAGCGCGGGCTCCGCCTCGGCCTTGCGTGGCGTGGCGGGCGGTG
>JAKOWQ010000213.1 GCA_029781465.1 Pseudomonadota bacterium | reverse complement strand
CCCGGGCGCGCGCGCCCAGCGAATGCTTGAGCTGGCGGAAAGTCTCGATGATCCCGTTGTGGACCAGCGCCTGCACTTCGGTGGCATGGGGATGGGCATTGGCCGCGGTGGGCGCGCCGTGGGTGGCCCAGCGGGTGTGAGCGATGCCGGTGGTGCCGGGCGCGGGATCGCGCGCCAGTTCGCGCACCAGGGCGATCAGTTTGCCCGGCGCGCGGCGGCGGATCAGCTGCCCGTTATCGGCCGTGCAAACCCCCGCGCTGTCATAGCCGCGGTATTCCATCCGCCTGAGGCCATCGACCAGCCGGTCCGCCACCTGTTCCTTGCCGACGATGCCGATAATGCCGCACATGGGGAAATGCCTTCGCTAGAGGGTATAGGGGACCCGGATACCCGGCATGGCTACCGGGAAATCCTTGGTATTTCGTGTAATCAAGATCCGCCCGGTGACCTGCGCCGAAGCCAGGACAACCGCGTTCTCGGGGCTGAGCCCTGGGCGCAGGCCGCAAAGCTGGGCTGCGCTGGCCGCGATTTCCTCGCTGAGCTCGATCACACCAAAGTGCGAGAGAAAGCGCTCCGCACGCTGCGCATCGTCGGGCTGGGCACGACACATCACCGCCAGCCAGGTCAACCGACTGATGTAGCGCTGGTGATAGCGCAGCAGTTCGGCTCCCGCAGCGGGGTGCCCCTCAAGTGCATCGAGCAGCACCGGGGCATCAAAGGCAGCGCCGCTCATTTACCCGCCTTGCGATCTGCCCAGATGCCGAAAAAACTCTCGATCCCCTGTTGCTCGATCCCGCGGCGATGCTCCTGCACCGCCTCACGCAGCACCGAAGCACGCGACTTGCCCTGCTCTGCAGCGCGGGCATCGAGCCATTTGATGTCTTCATCGGGCAGATCAGCGAGGATGCGAGGCACTGATATATTGATATCATATCATGATATCGTGTCAATCGCCTTGCGCCTCGATCGACTAGGCTAGGCCACGATCCCCAGCCCCGCCGCGCCGAGTAGGCCGAGCAGAACCAGCGCGCCGAACTGGTGCTGGCGGTGATCCGCCCGCTCAAACCCCGCCCAGTCCCCCGCCTCCGCGTGTTCGAGCCGAACCTTGACCAGCCAGATGCAATAGAGGTTGGCGATGATCGCCACGGCGGCGCAGGCCAGCTTGGCTGCGAACAGGCCGCCTGATGGCATTTGCCCAAGCAGCGCGGCCCCGCTCACGGCGACCGCGATCAGCAGCGGCAGCTCCACTACCAGATCGACCTTCCAGTGCAGCCGAGCGAGGATCAGCTCCTTGTCGCGTCCCTGCCCCAGCAGCGCGCGCTCGAACAGGGCCTCGACCAGAACGGTGCCGATCCAGGCCCCGGCAAGAATGGCGTGAAGCGTGGCAAGCATTGTCTCGGCTCCATGTGAACCTATTTGAGCAGCCGCCGCAGCGCGTGGTTGCTGGGGCGCTCGAGCAGGTGGAAACTGGCGATCGCGACACCAACGGCCAGCAGCACCGCGACCGAGGTTACTGCGATCCCAAGCGGATCGGGCCCGAAGGGATGGATCAGGCGGTTGAACAGTTCAAGCACATAGGGGTGCAGGAGATAGAGCGAGTAGCTCGCGTCCCCGATCAGTAGCAGCCACGCCGGCCAGCGTACCGCTCCATCGAGCCGCAGCAGCGCCAGCAGCAAGACCACCCCCAGCGCCCCGTTCCAGGGGAACGCCCCGCCAAGCCGCGGCCCCAGCCCGAACACAAATGCGGCGAGACAGGCAATCGCCACGGGCCCGGCCAGCACTGCGGGTGCAGACCGCAAACCGTGGCCCGCCAGCCGCCAGACGTACCAGGCGAAAATCCCGCAAATG
>JAKOWQ010000205.1 GCA_029781465.1 Pseudomonadota bacterium | reverse complement strand
TTGAGCGCGATATTGAAGCTCAGCGCGATCACCGCGGTCCATACCGGTGTGCGCGTATCCTCGCGCGCAAAGAAGCCGGGGTTGAGGATCTTGACCACCACATAGGCAGGCAACCCTGCGACCAACGCGACCACGATATCGGCCATGATCGCTCCGTCGGCGGCGGTGAACTTGCCGCCAACGAAGAAGGCGGTGACGAAGGCCGGGGCGCAGACCGCCAGTGCGGCGGCAGCGGGCAGGGTTAATAGCGTGCCGATCTCGAAGGCGTTGGCCTGGAGGCGCTGCGCCTCGGCGGCCTCTCCGGTGTGGATGTGGCGCGAAAGCATCGGCAGGATCGCTGTGCCCAGCGCGATCCCGACGATCCCCAGCGGCATCTGGTTGAGCCGGTCGCCCATCTTGAGCAAGGTCAGCGAACCCTGTGGCAGGCTGGTGGCGAAGAAGGTGTCGACGAACTGGCTGATCTGATAGATGCCGGCGCCAAAGGTGGCGGGCAGGATCAGCAGGCCAAGCTTGCGCACCTCAGGTGTCAGTCTGGGCAGCTTGATCGCAAGCGACACCCCGGCGCGCCGCACTTCCCAGATCAGGTAGCCCAGCTGGAGCATGCCTGCGGCCGTCACACCCCACGAAAGCGCGGTCGCCACGGTCAGGTCGGTTCCGCCCTGTTGGCGCAGATACCAGCCGACCCCCAATGAGGAAATCAGCGCAATGTTGAGCAGCACCGGGGCGATTGCGCCGGGTCCGAAGCGTGAGCGGGCGTTGAGCAGCCCCGAGAACATCGCCACCAGACTGACCAGACCCAGGTAGGGGAAGGTGATCCGGCTCAGCACTACCGCGAGTTCGAACTTGCCGGGAATGTGGGAAAAGTCGCTTGCCAGCAACCAGACAATCCCCGGCATCGCCACCATCGCCAGCGCGCTGAAGCCCAGCAATACCCAGACGAAAACCGAAAGGACGTCTCCGGCAAAGCGCGCCGCCTCATCCTCGCTGCCCTCGCCGTGGAGCGCGCGCGAATACATTGGCACGAAGGCGACCGAAAAGGCCCCCTCGGCGAACAGGCGGCGGAAGGTGTTGGGCAGGATGAAGGCCAGCTGGAACGCGTCAGCGGCCAGCCCGGCGCCCAGCACCCGGGCCAGCAACATGTCGCGGGCAAAACCGAACACCCGGCTGAGCGCGGTCAGCCCGCCGATCGTGCCGACATTGCGGATCAGGCTCATGCGCGCGGGCCTTGCAAAAGGAAGAGCCCGCCCGGCCGGATCAGGCTTCGCCGACCGGGGCAGCTTCGGCGGCGGCCTCTTCGGCCTGCTTGACCGCGATCTGCTGCAGATAGATGCCGTTGAAATCGATCGGCTCGAGCAGCAGCTGCGGGAACCCGGCATCGCGCACCGCGTCGGCGATCACCCGGCGGGCAAAGGGGAACAGGATCCGCGGCGCTTCGGCATAGGTGAAGGCGTGCTTGTGGGCCTCTTCCAGATTGCGCATGCCAACCAGCGCGGCATAGGTCAGATCGACGATGAATTGGGTGCCCGAGGGGCACTTGGAATTGATCTCGATCTTGAGCTCGATCTCGTTCACCTCATCCGAGAGCGGACGTGCGGCAATGTTGAACTGCACGTCGATCTGCGGGGTTTCCTGCCACTGCAGGCTTTCCGGCGCATTGGGATTCTCGACCGAGAGATCCTTGACGTACTGGGTGATGATCCCGGCCGAGGGCAGCGTGTCGGCGCCGTTGGGAACGGGTTCGCCCAGATTGAGATCGGTGATGATATTGCCTTCGTCGGACATGGAATTCCTGCTTTCGCTCGGGTTATGGCCAGATTGCGGGCGCGCCTAGCACTCGGCGGGGCTGCCTGCAAGGAAACCACACCCGGGCGGAAAAAATTGCCCTTGCGGGGCTGTCCACGCGTTGTTCATTTGTCATTGCTACCTATTTGACGTTAGATAGCTGTTGCGGCGCCGTCGCATCCGCAGGGACTGGTATAGTGGACAAGACTGTCGAGATCGTCATCATGGCCATGGTCGCGGCCTTTCTGGGCCTGCGGCTCTATTCTGTGCTCGGCCGCCGCGCCGAACGGGAAGAGCGCCCCCGGCTTGAACCGACCGAGGCACCGCGCCAGGCCGCGCCCGAAGCCGCCGAGCGGCCGGGTGCCGGTGCGCCGCGTGCTCTGGTTCCCGGAGTAACCCCGGCGATTGAGCGCGCGCTGCGCGAAATTCTCGCCGCCGATCGCCGCTTCGATGTGACAGCCTTTGTCGAAGGCGCCAAGGGCGCCTACCGGATGGTGCTCGAAGCCTTCTGGAAGGGTGATCGCGAGGCATTGGCGGCGCTGTGCGACAAGGATGTGCTCCAGGCCTTCGGTGCCGCGATCGACGCGCGCGAAGCTGCGGGCGAACGGCTTGATAACCGGCTGGTGCGGATCGATGAGGCGGTGATTGTCGCCGCAAGCTTTCAGGCGCCGATGGCACGGGTTGCAGTGCGCTTCACTGCCGATATTGCCGCGGTGACCCGCGATGCCGATGGCCAGGTGGTGGCCGGTTCGCTGACCGACGCGATCGAAGCGCACGATCTGTGGACCTTCAGCCGCGACGTGTCTTCTCCCGAGCCCGACTGGCTGCTCGACGAAACCGACGAAGGCTGAGCGGATGGCGCGGGCGCGGCTGCAAGGCCTTGCTGCGCTGGCTTCGCTGCTGCTGCTTGGTTCGTGCGCGCTGCTCGTTCCGTCAACCCAGCCGCCCCAATCGACCACAATTCCCGCAAGCGCGCTGCTTGCGGGCGTCGCCGCGGGGCCGGCGGTGGGCAAGCTTGGGCTTGGCGAGGACGATGCGCGCGGCGCGCTGGCCTCGTTCCGCGAAAGCTGCCCGCGCCTGCTCGGACGGCAGGACGATAGCGGGCTGACCACGCCGCTCGATTGGAAGCCGGCCTGCGACGCCTCGGCCAAATGGCCCGATGGCCAGGCGGTACGGTTTTTCGAGACCTGGTTCGAGACCGCCCGCGTGGGCGACGGGCAGGGCTTCGTCACCGGCTATTACGAGCCCGAAATCGCCGGGGTGCGCCAGCGCCGGGCCGGTTTCGACGTGCCGGTCTATGCCGTCCCGCCCGACCTCATTCGCGCCAAACCAGGAGAAGCCGCCCCGCAGGCCGATGGGCAGATGCCCAAGGGGCGGTATGACGGCGGCGGACGTTTCGTGCCGTACCACGAACGCGGCGACATCGACGATGGCGCCTTGATGGGGCGTGGGCTGGAGATTGCCTGGGCGGCCGATCCGATCGAGTTCTTCTTCCTCCAGATCCAAGGTTCGGGGCGGCTGCGCGCGCCCGACGGGACGGTGACACGGATCGGCTATGCCGGGCAAAATGGCTATCCCTTCACCGGGATCGGCTCGCTGATGCGCGAGCGCGGCCTGATCGGCGAGGGGCCGGGGCAATATCCCGGCTCGATGCAGGGGATGATGCGGTACCTGCGGGAACATCCCGCCGAGGGCCGCGCGCTGATGCGGATGAACCGCAGCTATGTGTTCTTCCGCGTCGTCGAGGGGGATGGCCCGATCGGCGCGCTGGGGGTGCCGGTGCGCGGCAAGAGCAGCGCGGCGGTCGATCCGGCCTATGTTCCACTGGGAGCTCCGCTCTGGCTCGATGTGGACCGCAAGGAAGCGAGCGGGCTGTGGATCGCCCAGGATACCGGCGGGGCGATCAAGGGGGCCAACCGCGTCGACAGCTTCTGGGGCGCCGGGGCCGAGGCGCGGCAGATCGCGGGGGGCATGACTGCCCGCGGCGGAGCCTTGCTGCTGTTGCCTCGAGGCACCGTCGCGCGGCTCAGGGGTCGGTAATGCGCCATCCGCGCGGGCTTAGCCCCGAGGAAGCCGAGCTGTGGGCGCGCGTGGCCAGCACGGTCAGGCCGCTGCATGGCCGCAAGGCTGCCTCAGCAGGCGGGGCGACCGGCAGTCCGGCAAGAGCAGCACCCGCCAGTCGCCCGATGCCGACGCCCACACCTGCTCCATCGCCTGCCGCACCCCGCACGCTCGATCGCCACGGACTCGATGGATCGTGGGACAAGAAGCTCGCGCGCGGCACGCTGCATCCCGATTTCACGCTCGATCTGCACGGTCATTCGCTTGATGCCGCCCATGCCCGGCTCGATCACGGGCTAGCCCAGGCCGCCGCGCTGGGCGCGCGGGTGGTTTTGGTGATCACCGGCAAACCGCGCCCGACCGAGGCCGCCGATCGCGGCGGACAGCGCGGGGCGATCCGGGCCAAGCTGGTCGACTGGCTCGCAGCGGGTCCGCACGCGCACCGCATTGCCGCGCTGCGCGGCGCGCACCGCCGCCACGGCGGACAGGGTGCGCTCTATCTGATCCTGCGCCGCGCGCGATGACCCGCAAAAAAGCGCCCCGCAAACCGGATGGTTGGCGGGGCGCAGGGAGGGTCGGGGAGGAAGCGCTTAGAAGTTGATCGATCCGGTGAGGAAGACCTGGCGTGGGTTGCCGTAGAAGGCCGAGAGAATGCCTTCCTTGCCCAGCCCCGAAACCATCGGCGTGGTCAGCACACCGGTGATGGGGTCGGCGCCCATGTAGGTATAGCCCGAGGTCTTGACGTGCTTGTCGGTCAGGTTCTTGCCGTAAAGCCCCAGCGTCCAGCGCCGGTCGGGCGCGCGGTAGACGATGCTGGCATCGAACAGCTGGTAGGCCGGCTGGTCGATATAGGGGTTGGCAATCTCGAACTGGTAGGTCTTGCTCTTGAACGACATGCCCGCGCCGATGCTGAGCGAGCCGTCACCCACTGGCATCGTGTAATCGAGCGAGGCCGAGCCCGACCAGGCCGGGGTGTTCTGGATGTGGCGATACTTCGCCACGTCGGTCGGCGTGCTGGCGATGTTGGTGATGTACTTGGTGTACTTGGCATCGACATAGCCGACCGATCCGGTGAAGGTCAGCGTGCCGGTATCGCTGTCGATCAGCTTCGCGCGGGTCTCGAACTCGAAGCCCTGCATCCGCGCCTTGCCGGCATTGGCGACCACGCCGCAGAAGGTGGTGAAGCCGCCCACTGAGCAGGCCACCGATCCGGGGACCTGGACATCGGTGTAGTCCATGTAGAACGCCGCCGCCGCGAGATAGATCCGGCGATCGAGCAGGTTGGCCTTGTAGCCCACTTCGTAGCTGTCGACCTTTTCCGGCTTGAAGCTGAGGAAGTCAGCCTGCGAAACGCCCGAAGGGGCATTGGCGCCAACCCCGCGCGGATCGAACCCGCCGCCCTTGAACCCCTGCGAATAGGAAGCATAGAGCGTGGTATCACTATCGGGCTTGAAGGTCAGCGTTGCCTTGGGGGTGAACTTGCTGAAGGTCCGGCTGCCATCGAGGTTGGTCAGCGGGGCGCCATAGAGAATGCCCGCACCGCCGAACACCGGTGAGCCGCCGCCGAGATAGTACTGGCGCAGGATCTTCCCGTCACGCTTGTCCCAGGTGTAGCGACCGCCCAGTGACAGGCTCAGCTGATCGGTGAAATCATAGGTGAAGTCGGCGAAGCCGGCCACGGTCTCGGTATGGATGTCGGCATCGGTATAGGCCGTCAGCAGATAGGGCGAGGGGTAGGCCACGAACAGGCGCACGTCGAACTGGGTCAGCGCATCGGCGTTCAAATAGTAGAACCCGATCAGCCCGTTGAACTTGTCGGTGCTGATCAGCGCCTGCAATTCCTGGCTGAACTGCTTGTTGCGATAGATCCCGGGAACGTCGACATCTTCGGCGGGAAGCGCGTCGAAGTCGATCGGGGTCAGCGAATCGTCCTTGCGATAGGCGCTGATCGAACGCAGCGTCAGCGTATCGCTCGGCTTGGCCTCGAAGAACATCGACACGCCCCAAGCCTTCACATCCTGCTTGGGGGTGTTGAGCCCGCCCTGGGTGTCATAGACATCGGCCAGCACCGGAGTGCCCGAAACCATGCCCGGGATAAAGCGATGCCCGCCGCGCGCGTGCGAGGCGTCGTGGGTATAGTCGGCGGCGATCCGGGCGAAGAAATCGTCACCGTGGAGTTCGATCGTGCCGCGCCCGGCCCAGATGTCCTTGTCATAGTTGGGCAGCTTGGTGGTGAGGTTGGTGCCGAAGCCGTCACGGGTCAGCCGGGCCAGCGATCCGCCGACGCGCAGCACGCCGGTGCCCACTGGCGTGCTGGCGGTGATCACACCGTCGGCCTGGTTGTAGCTGCCATAGGTGCCGCGAACCGAGAGGTGCGCCACATCGTCAAGCTTGCGGGTGACGTACTTGACCGCGCCGCCCACGGTGTTGCGGCCATAAAGCGTGCCCTGCGGCCCGCGCAGCACTTCGATCCGTTCCACATCGTAGATGTCGAGCACGGCGGCCTGCGGACGGTTGAGATAAACGTCGTCGAGATAGATGCCCACGCCCTGCTCGAAGCCCGAAACCGGATCCTGCTGGCCGACGCCGCGGATGAAGGCGGAGAGGGTGGAGTTGGTCGCGCGGCTCGATTCGAGCGTCACGTTGGGGACGGTTTCGGCCAGCGCGGTGATGTCGACAGCGCCCTTGTCGGCCAGCTGGTCGCCGCTCAGCGCGGTGATGGCGATCGGCACGTCGATCAGGCTTTCATCGCGGCGGCGCGCGGAAACGATGATCGCGCCCTCATCGCCCGAATCGGCGCTGTCCTGGGCCTGGGCATAGGCCGGAACGGCCCACAGGCTGGCAAGCGCGCTGGCGGCAAGCGAGGCACGGCAAAGCAAGGCGGTCTTTTGCATGGGTATTTCCCCTCCCGAACAATCCTCAGCCTACCCAGTTCGCGGCAGGCTTCCTCGCGCCTTATATAAAAGTTGAACCAACTTTCAACTTGGTTATGCTTGCATGGGCGGAGGGAATGATCGAAAGTGGCAAAACGTGGCTTCGCGGCAACACCTGCCGTTGCGACAAGGGGAAGGCGAGTGGACGCTGTCAGCAGCGCGGGCCAGCCGCGCGTGCCGCGCACCGAACGCGGACGCCGCACCCAGCGTGCGATCCTCGATGCCGCCGCAGCAGAGTTCGGCGAAAAGGGCTTCCACGAAAGCTCGATCGTTTCGATCACGATCCGCGCCGGCGTGGCGCTGGGCAGCTTCTACACCTATTTCGAAAGCAAGGATGCGCTGTTCAAGGCGCTGGTGCAGGACATGTCGGGCCGGGTGCGCGATCATGTCGCCCCGGTGCTGCGCGGCCATCCCGGTCCCGCGATCGAGGCCGAAGGCACCGCGCTGGCGGCGTTCCTCGATTTCGCGCGCGAGCACAAGGAAATCTACCGGATCATCGACGAGGCCGAATTCGTCGCTCCCGAGGACTG
Organism: Pseudomonadota bacterium; assembly: GCA_029781465.1. Taxonomy (GTDB): domain Bacteria; phylum Pseudomonadota; class Alphaproteobacteria; order Sphingomonadales; family Sphingomonadaceae; genus Novosphingobium. The sequence continues at coordinate 8,950 of JAKOWQ010000205.1, read as the reverse complement.
GCGCGCCCACTATCTCAACACCGCAGCCCGCATCCTTGAGCGTTTGCAGGCGGCGCGGGCCAAGGGTGAGCTGGGGGTGCAGCCGAGCGAGGTCCATGCCTGGGCGATCATGGGAATGAACGTGTTCCTAGGCCTGCGTTTTGGAGTGATGGACGGCGCGGCTGATCTGGCGGAGGTGGCGGTACAGGCCAACGCCATGCTGAAGGACGGGCTTGGCTAGACCTTGCGGGCGGCTGCGGCTATGCGGCGCGCCTTATGTCCAGTCGCCGCACCTTCGCCATCATCTCGCACCCCGACGCGGGCAAGACCACGCTGACCGAGAAGCTGCTGCTGCAAGGCGGGGCGATCCACCTTGCGGGCGAGGTCAAGGCGCGCGGACAAGCGCGGCGGGCGCGATCGGACTGGATGAAGATCGAGCAGCAACGCGGCATTTCGGTGACCAGCTCGGTGATGACCTTCGAGCGCGACGGTATCACCTTCAACCTGCTTGACACGCCGGGTCACGAGGATTTTTCCGAGGACACCTATCGCACGCTGACGGCGGTGGACTCCGCTATCATGGTGATCGACGCGGCCAAGGGAATCGAGCCGCAGACCCGCAAGCTGTTCGAGGTCTGCCGGATGCGCTCGGTGCCGATCATCACCTTCGTCAACAAGGTCGACCGCGAGGGGCGCTCGCCATTCGAAACACTTGACGAGGTGGCCGATGCGCTGGCGCTCGATGTGGTGCCGATGTCCTGGCCGGTGGGTATGGGCGGGCTTTTCGAGGGCGTGCTCGATTTCGCCACCAACACCATCAGCCGCCCCGAGGGCGAGAGCCGCGAACTCCTGGGCAAGCGCGAGAGCGCCGAACTGCCTGCTGGAATCGCCGAGGAAGTCGAGCTGGCACAGGGCGGTTATCCCGAATTCGACCTGGAGGCCTATCGCCACGGTGACCTGACCCCGGTCTATTTCGGCTCGGCGCTCAAGAACTTTGGCGTGGCCGAGCTGATCGACGCGATCGCACGGTTCGCACCGCCGCCGCGCCCGCAGCCCAGCGAACAGGGCACGGTTTCGCCCGAGGGCAAGGAAGTGACCGGTTTCATCTTCAAGGTTCAGGCCAATATGGACCCCCAGCACCGCGACCGGATCGCCTTCATGCGACTGGTTTCGGGCACCTTCCGGCGCGGCATGAAGCTTACCCCTTCGGCGCTGGGCAAGCCGGTGGCGATCCATTCGCCGATCCTTTTCTTCGCCCAGGACCGCGAGATCGCCGACAGCGCCGAGCCGGGCGACATCATCGGTATTCCCAATCACGGCACCTTGCGGGTGGGCGATACCCTGAGCGAGAGCAACAAGGTACGCTTCACCGGGCTGCCCAACTTTGCCCCTGAAATCCTGCGGCGGGTGGCGTTGAAGGACCCGACCAAGACCAAGCAGCTTCGGAAAGCGCTCGTCGACCTGTCCGAAGAAGGCGTGATCCAGGTGTTCTATCCCGAGATCGGCGCGCAGTGGATCGTCGGCGTTGTCGGCCAGCTCCAGCTCGATGTGCTGATTTCGCGGCTCGAGGCCGAATACAAGGTCGAGGCTGTGCTTGAGGCTTCGCCCTTCGATACCGCGCGCTGGCTGAAAGGCAGCGATGCGGCCTTGAAGGGCTTTGCCGAATTCAACCTCTCCAACCTCGCCAAGGATCGTGACGGCGATCCGGTGTTCCTGGCCCGCAGCGCCTGGGATGTGGGCTACCAGCAGGAGCGCAACCCCGATCTGGTCTTCTCCGCGACCAAGGAGCGCTAGGCGGCGGTGGAGCTGACCTTCGCCAGCTACAACATCCACAAGGCCGTGGGGCTTGACCGGCGCCGCGACCCCGAGCGGATCCTGGCGATCCTGCACGAGATCGACGCCGACGTGATCGCGCTGCAAGAGGCGGACCGGCGCACCGGGCGGCGTGAAAGCGTGCTACCGCTCCAGGCGCTCGACGATCTGGGCCACTACAAGGCGGTGCCGCTCAACCACCGCCCGGATTCGATCGGCTGGCACGGTAACGCCCTGCTGGTCCGGCGCGACTTTGAAGTGATCGAAGCGGGCGTGGTGCCGCTGCCCACGCTCGAGCCGCGCGGCGCGGTGCGGGCCGATCTGCTGGTGGAGGGGCAGCGCCTGCGGGTGGTGGGGATGCACCTTGACCTTTCCGGACTGCGGCGGCGCCAGCAGGTTCGTACGATCCTGGCCCATTCCGATCGCTGCGGCCCGGCCTGCCCCACGGTGCTGATGGGCGATACCAACGAATGGTCGCTGCAGCGCGGCGCGCTGGGCGAATTTCGTGCGCCCTGGCGAGTGCTCACTCCGGGGCCGACCTTCCCCTCGCGCCGTCCCGTCGCACGGCTCGACCGAATGGTGATTTCGGCCGAGTGGAATCTGCTTGAAAGCGCTGTCCATCACAGCGCGCTGGCGGCGCGGGGATCGGATCATTTGCCGGTCTTTGCGCGGCTGCAGCTGCCCAAAAAATAGGCAGCTGCGCAGGATTCAGGCGGAGGAGTGGCGCCGCTACGCAAGGTGTTTGCGCCACGAAGGCCTGAAACACGCGATAAATTCCATTTTGGCACATCTCTTGCTGCAAGTGCGAAGCCGGCGACGGGTCCGGTATGCAAGCAGGGGACGGTGCATGAAGTTCATCATCGCCATCATCAAGCCCTTCAAGCTCGACGAGGTGCGCGATGCACTCGGCGCACTCGGTATCGCGGGTATGACCGTGACCGAGGTCAAGGGCTTTGGGCGGCAGAAGGGGCAGACCGAAATCTATCGCGGGGCGGAATATTCCACCAACATGCTGCCCAAGGTGAAGCTCGAAATCGCGTGCAGCGACGAACTCGCACCGCAGGTGGTCGAAACGATCCAGCAATCGGCCAGCACCGACGCGATCGGCGATGGCAAGGTGTTCGTGCTCGATCTGGCATCGGCCACCCGCATCCGCACCGGCGAAACCGGGGACACGGCGCTGTGAGCGACCGGACCGACAGGAGGGAAACTACCATGATCCGCAAGATTCTTTGCGGCGCGGGGGCCGTGGGCATGTCGCTCGCCGCCTCGACCGCCGCTTTCGCGCAGGAGGCCGCCGCGGCCGCCGCGCCCACCGTCGACAAGGGCGATACCGCCTGGATGATGACATCCACATTGCTCGTCCTGATGATGATCCTGCCCGGCCTGGCGCTGTTCTATGGCGGTCTGGCGCGAACCAAGAACATGCTTTCGGTGATGACCCAGGTCGGTGCCGTGGCCTGCCTTGCCATGCTGATCTGGGTTGGCTGGGGCTATTCGATGTCGTTCGGCAACGATTTCTCGGGCGAGACGATCAAGCAGTTCATCTCGAACTTCGACAAGGCCTTCCTCAAGGGCGTGACCGCTGATTCGACCGCCGCCACCTTCTCCGAAGGCGTGGCGATCCCCGAATACGTCTTCGTCTGCTTCCAGATGACCTTCGCGGCGATCACCGTGGCGCTGGTGCTGGGTTCGGTGGTCGAACGCATGAAGTTTTCCGCCGTGATGGTGTTCGGGGCGATCTGGCTGACGATCGTCTACTTCCCGATCGCCCACATGGTCTGGGCGAGCAGCGGCCTGTTCTTCGCGATGGGCGCGCTCGATTTCGCCGGCGGCACCGTGGTTCACATCAACGCGGGCGTTTCCGCGCTGGTCGCCGCGCTGATGCTCGGCAAGCGCATCGGCTATGGCAAGGAAATCATGGCTCCGCACTCGCTGACCATGACCGGGATCGGCACCGGCCTGCTGTGGGTGGGCTGGTTCGGGTTCAACGCCGGGTCGGCGCTTGAAGCCAATGCTTCGGCCGGGCTGGCGATGATGAACACCTTCGTCGCCACTGCCGCCGCCGCGCTGGCCTGGATGCTTGCCGAAAAGATCGCCGGGCACAAGCCATCCGCTCTCGGCTTCTGCTCGGGCATCGTTGCCGGTCTGGTTGCGGTGACGCCCGCTGCGGGCAACTCGGGCCCGCTCGGCGCGATCGTGCTGGGCGCGGTTGCCGCGATCATCTGCTACCTCGCGGTGACCAAGCTCAAGGTCAAGCTGGGCTATGACGATGCTCTTGATGCTTTCGGCGTCCACGGCATCGGCGGGATGATCGGCGCGATCGGTACCGGCATTGTCTATTCCTCGGCGCTGGGTGGCCCGGCGGGCGAGGACTGGGTGATGGCCGATCAGCTCAAGACCCAGTTCCTGGCGGTGATCACCACGATCGCGTGGGCTGCTGTGGGAACCGCGATCTCGATCACCGTTGCCAAGGTGCTCACCGGCCTTCGGGTCGCCCCGGATGCCGAGCGCGAGGGTCTCGACCTCGCCGAGCACGGGGAGCGCGCCTACAACTACTGATCTGCAAGCTTGGCGGGGCTGGGGTTCTCCTCCTCTCCTCCCCCTCGGTCCCGCCTCGACACGTTCCTCCTGCGAACGTCAACTCGAAGGGCCGGAGCCAGCCGCTCCGGCCCCTTTTTTGTGGGATGCGCTGATCGCTTCCGCGACCAGGTTTGCCATGTCGGCCAGGCCAAGCTCAGGGCAGATGCCCCGAGCGCTCCGATCACGAAAGCGCAGTCTCGCACTCTTCCATCAGCTCGGCGAGGATTTCGGCCGCAGGTTGTTCGCGGGTTACCATCCCCACCGATTGCCCGGCCATCACCGAGCCGTTCTCGACATCGCCGTCGATCACCGCGCGGCGCAGCGCTCCGGCCCAGAACTGTTCGATCTGGAGCTGGGCTTCGGCCATTTCGATCTTCCCGCTGTCGAGCAGCGCGGCAACTTCGCGCTGACGCTGGCTGAACAGCTCGGTGCCCTTGTTCTTGAGCGCGCGCACCGGGATCACCGGCAGGCGCGGGTCAACCTGGACGCTGGCTTCGGCATCGCGGGCGTTGGCACGGAAAAACGCCTGCTTGAACGCGGGATGCGCGATGCTCTCGCTGGCGCAGGCAAAGCGGGTGCCAAGCTGCACGCCGCTGGCCCCCATTTCGAGGTAGGCGGCGATCATCCCGCCCTGGCCGATCCCTCCGGCCACGAAAACCACATGCTCTTCGGCCAGTTCGGGCAGAAACTCCTGCGCCAGCACCGAGGTCGCGACCGGGCCGATATGCCCGCCCGCCTCGCTGCCTTCGATCACCAGCGCGTCAGCGCCGCTGCGCAACAGCCGCTTGGCAAGCGCCAGCGTGGGGGCAAAGACCAGCACCTTGGCGCCAAATTCGCGGATCGCCTCGACGCTGCCCTTGGGCGGGATCCCGCCCGCCAGCACCACATGACCAACCTTGTGCCGGGCGCAGACCGCGATCAGATCGAACAGCATCGGGTGCATGGTGATGAGGTTGACGCCGAAGGGCTTGCCGGTCAGCGCCCTGGTCGCCGCGATTTCGGCATCGAGCAGCTCGGGGGTCATCGCTCCGCAGGCGATCACGCCAAAGCCGCCCGCGTTGCTGATTGCGGCGACCAGGTTGCGTTCGGAGACCCAGCTCATCGCTCCGCACAAAATGGCGGTCTCGGTGCCGAGGAATTCGCAGCCGCGCTGCATCAACCGGAACGTATTGGGATAGGTGGCCATCAATTCTTGTCCGCGATCAACCTGGGGGAGGGCCAAGCGCATTATGCTGCGAGTGCGGCGGGAACAAGGCGCTTCGGTGATCGAAAAACACGATCAGTGTCAGAATATCAATCGACTCGATAATTCAGCGGCAATGCCTATCTTGAGAACAGGAGGTTCCAGATGAAAGGTTACAACGACAATATCGAACGCGCGACGCTGGACAACGGTGACTTTCGCCGCGTGGTCTACACCTCGAAGGAAATGCAGCTGGTGCTGATGGCGATCCAGCCGGGGGAGGAGATCGGTGAAGAAGTCCACGATGACGTCACCCAGTTCTTCCGCTTCGAGGCGGGCGAGGGCGAGGTATGGATCGATGGGGTCTGCAACAGGGTGAAGGCCGATGATGCGGCCATCGTCCCCGCGGGCGCGCGCCACAACGTCAAGGCGACGGGAAGCGAACCGCTGCGGCTCTACACGATTTACTCTCCGCCCGAACACATCGACGGCACCGTCCACAAGACCTGCGCCGAGGCCCGCGCCGCGCATGAGCACTGGGACGGGAGGACGACCGAATAGCGATCTGCAACGGACTGGCAGCCGCTTGCCGGCCGTGCCGGTTTGTGGCTGCCGCATCCGTTACATGGCGCCGGTCATCCCTTCAGGCGCGCGGTCACGCTGGCGATCCGCTCGCCATAGCGCAGCGCGGTGACAAGGTCGCCGGGGCTGACTTCTTCGACCGATGCATCGGCAGGCGAGCGCGTGATCAGGCCGACCGAGCCGCCGAGGTGGTTGACGTCGGCGGGGGTGGCTGCCTTGGTATTGCTGGGGGGCAGACCCAGGCTGACCCAAATTCCGCCGTGCTGGCTGGCCAGGGTCTGCAACGCGATCAGCGTCACCTGCTTGTCGCCCGATGGGCTGGCCGAATTGGTGAAGCCGCCGAACACCTTGTCAGCCCACCGGCCTTCAAACCACGCCTTGGACGAGGCATCGGCAAACTTTTTGAACTGCCACGAAGCGTCGCCCATGTAGGTCGGCGTTCCCAGGACGATCGCATCGGCAGCATCGAGCGCCTCCCATTCGTCCGCCGCGATATCGCCATTGGCATCAATCGCGATCAGCCGGGCATTTGCCCCTTCGGCCACCTTTTCGGCAACGGCCTTGGTGTGTCCGTAACCCGAATGACAAATGACGATGATCTGGTTCATGGCGGTATTTTCCTGTCCTTTGGTTTCAAAAAGTAACTAGATGACGAATCGCTACATAGGTGCTATTGGGGACCGGTAAAGAGGGCACTTGCCCGACACATGGTTTCCGCATGGAAACCGCCGGCAAGGAACAGGCGATGGGTTATGACGTCTACAACGCCGATTGCCCGGCGCGCTCCGTACTCGATCACGTCGGTGATAAATGGGCACTGCTGGTGCTGCACCGGCTTGAGCGCGGCTCGGTGCGGTTCAACGCGCTGCGCCGGGATATTCCGGGGCTGTCGCAGAAGGTGTTGAGCCAGGTGCTCAAGCGGCTGGAGCGCGATGGCCTGATCACCCGGAGCGTGTTCGCCACCGTGCCGGTAACGGTGGAATATGCGCTGAGCGGGCTGGGTGAGTGCCTGAGCGCCAATGTCGGCCCGCTGCTGCGCTGGGCCGAAGCGAATATGGGCAGCATCCGTGCGGCGCAGATCGCCTACGACGAACGGATGGAAGAAGCGGACTAAGGTTGCCGCTCAGGCGGCCTCGTCCGCAGCGTCCATGCCATAGGCGCTGTGCAGTACGCGCACGGCCAGCTCGGTCTCGTCCTCGTCGATCAGGACCGAGATCTTGATCTCGCTGGTCGAAATCGCCTGAATGTTGATTCCGCGATCGGCAAGGCAGCGGAACATGGTGCTGGCAACGCCTGCGTGGCTGCGCATGCCCACGCCCACCACCGAAACCTTGGCGACCTTGCCGTCGGTGATGATCCGGTTGTAGCCGATCGCTTCCTTCTGGGCTTCGAGCAGCGCCTGCACGCGCGGCAGGTCGGCGCCGGGCACGGTGAAGGTCACGTCGGTCTCGCCCTTGTCGCGCCCGACGTTCTGGATGATCATGTCGACGTTGATATTGGCGGCGGCCAGCGGGCCGAAGATTGTCGCCACCGCGCCGGGCCGGTCGGGCACACGGGTAAGGATGATCTTGGCTTCGTTCTTGTCGGCGGCGATGCCGGTGATCAGCTGGCGTTCCATATCCAGTCCTTCTTGAATCCTGGCAAGTTCTTCGTCCGAAACGATCATGGTCCCGGGAATGGTGTCGGCGGCGGGGGCATCATCGTCGATGAAGCTCGAGAGCACCTGAACGCGCACCCCTTCCTTCATCGCCAGGCTGACCGAGCGGGTTTGCAGCACCTTGGAGCCGACCGAGGCGAGCTCGAGCATTTCCTCGTAGGTAACGTATTTCAGCTTGCGGGCCTTGGCGACGATCCTCGGGTCGGTGGTGTAGACCCCATCGACATCGGTATAAATATCGCACCGGTCGGCACCGATCGCGGCGGCCACGGCCACGGCCGAGGTGTCGGACCCGCCGCGACCCAGCGTGGTTACGCGGCCCTGCGACGAAAGGCCCTGGAACCCCGGGATCACGGCAATCTCTCCGGCGGCCATCGACGCGAGCAGTGCGCCTGAATCGATCCCCTCGATCCGGGCCTTGGCGTGGGCATCGTCGGTGTGCACCGGCAACTGCCAGCCCAGCCACGAACGCGCCTTGCACCCCAGCGCCTGCAGCGTCATCGCCAGAAGGCCCGAGGTGACCTGCTCTCCGCTTGCCACCACCACGTCGTATTCGGCGGGATCGTAAAGCGGATTGGCTTCGCGGCAGAAGTTCACCAGGCGGTCGGTTTCGCCGGCCATGGCCGAAACCACCACCGCCACCTCGTGCCCGGCGGCTTGCTGGCGGCGCACGATGTTGGCGACCCGGCGGATCCGCTCCGACCCGGCCATCGAGGTGCCGCCGAATTTCATCACGATGCGGGCCACGCCAGACGCACCTTTCGCAACAATCTTTCCCGCACAGCCCCTCGCCCTGCGGCGGGCGCCCTGTTAGGGATGGGGAATGGGTAATGCAACCACAAGCACGACCATCCGGCCCGAAGAAGCCGCGCATTTCGGCGCGCTGGCGGCGGATTGGTGGGACCCCAAGGGGTCATCGGCGATGCTGCACCGGCTGGGGCCGGTCCGGCTGGGCTTCATCCGCGCCGCGATCGACGCGCATTGGCAGGGCGATTCGCGCGGTGTGCGGCCGCTCGCGGGCAGGCGCGCGCTCGATGTCGGCTGCGGGGCGGGGCTGCTGTGCGAGCCGCTCGCCCGCCTTGGTGCGGCGGTAACCGGGATCGACGCGGCGCCCGAAAACATCGCCGCTGCCAGCGCCCACGCGGCGGGGGGAG
>JAKOWQ010000199.1 GCA_029781465.1 Pseudomonadota bacterium | reverse complement strand
CTGCACAGGCCATTGCTTACACTGCGCTCATGCGCAACAAAGCTGCTGGGCTCTAATCCCCGCTGGTGGAAACCAGGGGGTCACGTCACTGACAGTACACCGATTCCGGCAATTCCGGGGGCACCATACCAAGTTCCCGCCGCCCCTCGGCATCGGTCGCACTTCTTCGGGGCGAGCGTTCGCCCGAAGGCGAGACCACATCGTCATTTCAAGGGATTGGTGCGGTCGAGAAGACTCGAACTTCCACGGGCTTTCGCCCACAACGACCTCAACGTTGCGCGTCTACCAGTTCCGCCACGACCGCTAAATCAACGGGGTGGCAGAGCCGCCCCGGGGGGGTAGGAGCGCGCCCTTAGCAAAGGGGTTGCGGCGCTGCAAGCGCCAAGGGTGGTTAAACTGTCCTGCTCCGCCTGTCCCGGTTGTGGACGGCGGCGAAAGCGCGATTGCGGCAAAGGTAAAGATCGCGTTCACCATGGTCCATGCCGATCCTTGCCGCTCTCATCCTGGCCGCAGCTGCTCCGCAAGCAGCAGCGGATGCGGCTGCGCCCCGCCAGGCCCATGGGGTGCGCGCCACGGCAAGCGCGACGGTCGAAATCCTGCGCGCGGAAACCGCGAGCCCGGTTACAGAAAAGGGCGCAACCATGCGGCAGGTACGGCCCCAGCGCGATGGTCAGGTGCTGATCGAGTTCAACTAGGCCCTGCCCCTAGCTCCCGGCTTTCCAGCCGAATTCCGCCCTGACCCCCGATTTGGGGACCGGCGAAAGTGCCTCGTTGATTTCAACGCTTTCGCCGGGCGCAAGCACGCGCTTGGGGCTGCGCACCTCGGCGGTGAACACCACGCGGCCGCGCGCATCGCGCAGCGCGATCAGGATTGCGGGGACCGATCGCGGTTCCTGCGAGATATTGGTGACCGTTCCGCTGGCGCTGAAGAACCAGGTGTGATCGCTCTGTTCGCGCCGGTCCTGGCGCTTGGCGGGGAAATCGAGTTTCAGCCCGGGCTGGGCCTCGGCAAACAGCGGGCGGGCAAAGGGCACCCAATCGGGCAGGCCGTACCACGCCGTGGCGCCAACCGCGCCGAGCGCGACCAGCGCGAAGAGCAGCGCGGCGAAGGTCCACATCCGGGCCGGATTGCGGCGCGGACGGAACATCGGCTCGTGCGCGAAGCGCGATCCGACCTCGTCCTCCTCATCGCTCCAGTCTGCAGCAGGGGCGGGGGCGGGCGCGTCGTCCTCGCCGCGAAAGCTCAGCGGAGGCGGAGGAGCATCGTCCTCTTCGTCCGCGACGCCGCTGTCCCAGGCCGAAGGCGCTGCCGGTTCGGCGGGGGGGCCATCCTTCGCCGCATCCTCTGACGCGGTGGGGGCATCGTCCCAACCGGGCGTTTCCGCCGGGCCTGGAGCCGGCGCGGGCGAAGGGGCCAGAGCCGGGGGAGGCGCTGGCGGCGGAGCGGGAACCTCAACCTGCGGGCCTTCCTGGAACCACGAATGCCGGCACTTGGCGCAGCGCACCGTGCGCCCTTCGATCCCGATCGCGCTGTCGGGCACGACGTAACGGGTGGCGCAGGCAGGGCAGGCAATAATCATGACCGATGCGTTAAACATGTTGCGGCGCATCGCGGCAAGCCCCAGGGGGAAAAGCAGTGCGGCTATGCCCTTTTTTCCACCGGGTTTGGCCGCTATAGCCCTGCCGTGCCCGCTTCACCCGACTGGACCGCCTTCATCCGATGACCAGCGCCAACGATGGGGAGATCGTCCAGTTCGACAACGTGGGGCTGCGCTATGGCACCGATCGCGAGGTGCTGAGCGACGTTTCCTTTACCCTCTATCCCGGCAGTTTCTACTTCCTGACCGGGGCGAGCGGAGCTGGCAAAACCTCGCTGCTCAAGCTGCTCTACCTTGCCCAGCGTCCTTCGCGCGGGGCGATCCGGATGTTCGGCAGCGATGTCATCACCATGCCGCGCGCGCGTTTGCCGTTGCTGCGCAGACGGCTGGGGGTGGTGTTTCAGGATTTCCGGCTGGTCCCGCATCTTTCGGCCTTCGACAATGTGGCGCTGCCGCTGCGCGTCGCCGGGGCGGCCGAGCGCGATCTGGCCAAACCGGTGGCCGACATGCTCGAATGGGTCGGGCTGACCGAGCGGATGCACGCCCAGCCCGCGCAGCTTTCGGGCGGTGAGCAGCAACGCGTGGCGATTGCCCGCGCGGTGATTGCCCGCCCCGAAATGCTGGTGGCCGACGAGCCGACCGGTAACGTCGATCCCGATATGGCGATCAAGCTGCTGCGCCTGTTCGAGGCGCTCAACCGCCTTGGCACGACGGTGGTAGTGGCCACGCACGATGTTCATCTGCTCAAGAAAGTGCCGGATTCGCTCATCATGCGGCTCGACAAGGGGCGCCTATCCGATCCCACCGGGGCGCTGCGCTATCCGCCGCGCCGCCCGTTCATGAGGGGCGGGTGATGGCCTTCGGGACACGCCCCACGCTGGCCGAGCGCTGGCGCAAGCTGACCACGCGCGGCGATGCCGAGCTGGTTCCGCAGGCGCGTCTTTCGGGGCCGATGCCCTGGGTGATCGCGATCATGGTCGCGCTGACCGTGATCGCGGCGGCGGCCGGGCTCTCGCTCGCCAACACCGCCAGCGCCGCCTCGGACGAGCTGGCCGGGGGCGTGACCGTGCAGGTGATCGAGGCCAATCCCGCCGAACGCGATCGCCAGGCGGCGGCCGCGGCGGAAACCCTGCGGCGGACACCCGGGGTGATCGAGGCGCACGTGGTTTCGCAAGACGAGGTCGAACGGCTGGTCGAACCCTGGCTCGGCGCGGGGGCGGGCAGCGGGGACGACGGCATTCCCATCCCCGCGCTGGTTGATGCCCGGATGCGCGACCGGGTCGATGGCGAGGCCCTGGGCGGGCTGCGCCGGATCCTGCGCCAGGTGGCCCCGGCAGCGCGGATCGATGCCCAGTCGAGCTGGCTCGAGCCGGTGTTTTCGGCGATCGAATCGCTGCAATGGCTGGCCGCGGCGCTGGTTGCACTGCTTGCCTTGGCAATGACGTCAGCGGTGCTGCTGGCGGTCCGCAACGCGCTCGGCGCCAATCGCGACACGATCGAGATCGTCCACCTGCTGGGCGGAACCGATACCCAGATCGCACGGATTTTTCAGCGTTCGATCGGCTATGATGCCGCCGGCGGCGGGGCGGTCGGGCTGGCACTGGGGCTGGTGGTGGTGCTGTTCCTGGGGCGGCGCTTCACCGGGTTGGGCGCGGGGCTGGTCGACGCCGGGGCGCTTGGCTGGATCGACTGGCTGCTGCTTGCCATGATCCCGCTGGCCGGGGTGGCGCTGGCAATGCTGACTGCGCGCCTGACGGTGATCCGCACCCTGGGACGGATGCTCTAGCCATGCTGCGACGCCTGATCTCGATCGCCCTGCTGGCCTGGATGGCGGGCTTTATTGTGTTTGCCTTCGATCTGCCGCAACCCGCGCAAGAGCAGCAGACCGACGCGGTGGTGGTGCTGACCGGCGGTGCCGGACGGGTCGACCGCGGGATCAAGGTGCTGCGCGAAGGCTGGGCCAAGCGCCTGCTGGTCTCGGGCGTGGGGAGCGAGGTCAAGCCGCACGAATTCGCTGCGCAGTACAAGGTCAGCTCGGCATTGATGGCCTGCTGCGTCACGCTGGGTTTCGAAGCGGTCGACACGCGTTCCAACGCCAAGGAGACAGCGGGCTGGATCGAGACCCAGGAGGTCAAATCGGTCCGGCTCGTAACGAGCGACTGGCACATGCGCCGCGCAGTGATGGAACTGCGCCGCACCGCGCCGCCGGGCGTGGCAATCATCGAGGATGCGGTGCCGACCCACCCGACACTCAAGGTTATGTTCAAGGAATACCACAAGCTGATCGCCCGGTTTTTTGCCGGCGCCCTGGGAGAATGACGTGACCGGCATCGCGAACCTCTTGCGCAGCCTGGCCTTCTACCTGTGCTTCTATCTTGGCTCGATCCCGGTGGTGGTGCTGGCCGCAGCGATGTCGGTTGCGCCGCGCCCGATGTTCCGCCGCGCGGTCGATCGCTGGGCGCGCTGGCACCGTGTTTGCGCCGAAACGATCCTGGGGATCGAGGTTCGTGTGGAAGGCGAGATGCCGCTCGGACCGGTCCTGATCGCGATGAAGCACGAAAGTTTCTTCGAGGCGATCGATCTGCCGCGACTGCTCGATTACCCGGCGGTTTTCGCCAAGGCCGAACTGATGCGGATTCCGTTCTGGGGTTATGCCGCGCGGCGTTATGGCCTGGTTGAGGTGGAACGCGATCAGGGCGCCAAGGCGCTGCGCATGATGATCGCGGCCGCGCGCGAGCGCAGCGCCGAAGGACGGCCGCTGGCGATCTTTCCCGAGGGCACGCGCGTACCCCACGGGCAGATGCCCGCGCTCAAATCGGGCTTTGCCGGGCTCTACAAGTTGCTCGACATGCCGGTGGTGGCGGTCGCGGTCGCGTCGGGGCCGCTTTACCACCGCTGGATCAAGCGCCCCGGGGTCATCGTCTATCGCTTCTCCGAACCGATCATGCCCGGGCTCCCGCGCGATCAGGCCGAAGAGCGCGTGCGCCAGGCAATGAATGCCCTGAACCACTCATGAGCGACAACCCCGAACGTCGTTCGCCGCTCGAGGTGCTGGGACCAGGACTGGTTACCGGCGCGGCCGACGACGATCCTTCGGGGATCGGCACTTACAGCCAGGTCGGCGCGCAGTTCGGCTATGGCCTGGCCTGGACGATGTTCTTCGGCTTTCCGCTGCTCGCCTCGATCCAGGCGATCTGCGCGCGGATCGGGGCGACCACCGGGCGCGGCATCGCCCAGAACCTGCGCCGCAACTATCCGCCCTGGTTGCTGCGGGTAGTGGTGGTCCTGCTGCTGATCGCCAACGTCATCAATCTTGGCGCCGATCTGGGGGCGATGGGCGCGGTGCTGGCGCTGGTGGTGCCCGGGCCGGTGCTGCTCTACACCGCGCTGTTCGCCCTGCTCAGCGTGACACTGGAAGTGCTGCTGAGCTACGCGCAGTATGAGCGGATCCTCAAATGGACCACGCTTTCGCTGTTCGCCTATGTCGGCGTGGTGTTCGTGGCCGACGTGCCGTGGCGCACGGCGATCTTCGACATCGTGGTGCCGCACATTTCTTTTGACCGCGACAGCGCGATGGCGCTGGTCGCGATTTTCGGCACCACGATCAGCCCCTACCTGTTCTTCTGGCAGGCCGGGCAGGAGGTGGAGGAACAGCACCGCCGCCACACCAAGCCGCTCCACGTAACCCCACGCCGCCGCGCCGGGGCCGAACTGGCGCGAATCCGCACCGATACGCTGGTAGGGATGGGATTTTCGCATCTCACCGCGCTGTTCATCATCATCGCCACCGCCGCGACGCTGAATGCCCACGGGATCACCGACATTGCCAGTGCCGCCCAAGCCGCCGAGGCGCTGCGCCCGATCGCGGGCGATTTTGCCTTTGCCCTGTTCGCGCTGGGGATCATCGGCACGGGCCTGCTCGCGGTGCCGATCCTGGCGGGCAGCGCGGCCTATGCGGTGAGCGAGACCTTCGGCTGGACCGAGGGCCTCGACCGCAGGCCGCGCGAGGCCAAGGCATTCTATGGCGCGATCGCCTTTGCGACCGCCGGAGGCGTGGTGCTCAACTTCACCGGGATCGACCCGATGCGGGCGCTCTACTGGGCGGCGGTGGTCAACGGGCTGCTCGCCCCGCCGCTGATGGTGGTGACTATGCTGATCGCCAGGAACCGGCGGATCATGGGCAATCTGGCGGTTTCGGGCTGGCTGGAATTGGGCGGCTGGATCTCCACCGCGGTGATGTGGATCGTTGCAGCGGTCTTTCTGCTAAGCTGACCCGCCATGATCGCCGCGCCCGAAATCGGGCCGCGCATCGTCCTGCCCTTCCTCGATGATCGAGCGGCGGATATCGCGGGTGCGGGTGAACTGCTCGAACAGCGCCTGTCCATCGCCCACGCGGATCGCGCGTTGCAGTGCGGTGAGATCCTCGCTGAAGCGCTGGAGCATTTCCAGCACCGCGTCCTTGTTGGAAAGGAACACGTCGCGCCACATGGTCGGATCGGAGGCGGCGATGCGGGTGAAATCGCGAAAGCCGCCGGCCGAATACTTGATGACCTCGCTCTGGGTCACGCCTTCCAGGTCGTCGGCGGTGCCGACGATGGTATAGGCGATCAGGTGCGGCAGGTGGCTTGTGACCGCGAGCACCAGATCGTGGTGCGCGGCGTCCATGGTTTCGACCTTGGCGCCAAGCGCCTCCCAGAACGCGCACAGCGCCGCCACCTTGGCGGGATCGGCGTCGGCCGGCGGGGTGACGATGCACCAGCGGTTGCGGAACAGGCTGGCAAAGCCCGCGTCGGGGCCGCTGCGTTCGGTTCCCGCGACCGGGTGCGCGGGGATCACGGCAATGCCGGGCAGGGCCTCGGCCAGCACGCGGGCAACGGTCTGCTTGGACGATCCGACGTCGCTGACGGTGACGCCCTCGGCCAGTCCGGGACGGATCGCGCGCGCCGCTGCGCCCATCGCGCCCACCGGAACGCACAGAATCACCAGATCGGCGCCCTCACCCGCCTCGGCGGCGCTTTCGCATACCCGCTCCACCAGGGCGCGTGCGGCGGCGCGGGCGCGGGTGGCGGGATCGGCATCCCAGCCGCTGGTGGCGATGCCCGGCAGCATCTCGCGCACCGCCAGCCCGGTCGATCCGCCCAGCAGCCCCAGGCCGATGATCGCGACG
>JAKOWQ010000127.1 GCA_029781465.1 Pseudomonadota bacterium | reverse complement strand
ACGATCGTCTCCGATGCCGATGGCTATGCCGGCGACGTTGCCGCCCAGCTTGAGGCGGCAGGGGTGCGGGTCGAGGCCGATCTCAGGAACGAGAAGATCAACTACAAGGTGCGCGATCACAGCCTCAAGAAGGTTCCGCACCTGCTGGTGGTGGGCAAGCGCGAGGCCGAGGAAGGCACGGTCGCGCTGCGCACGCTGGGCGCCGAACACCAGAAGGTCATGCCGCTGGCCGAAGCGATCGCGCTGATCCGCGCCGAAGCCACGCCGCCGGACCTGCGCTGACGTGATCGAGGGGCTGACCTACGCGCAACTCGCCGTCGCGCTGCTTGCCACCCTGGCGGCGGCCTTCGTACGCGGGTTGGCGGGGTTCGGCATGGCGATCATGTTGGTGCCGGTGCTGGGGCTGGCCGTCCCCCCGCGCGAGGCGGTGGTGGTGGCGAACTGGCTGGGGCTGCTGATCGGGCTGGTCGGGCTGAGGAAGATCCTTGGGCAGAGCGAGCGCACCGCCTTCACCATCTCGGGCATGGCGGTGCTGGCGACCCCGCTGGGGGTGTGGCTGCTGGCGATCACCGATCCGGCGCTGGCGCGGATGCTAATTGCCCTGATCGCCTTTGGCTCGTTCCTGCTGGTGCTGTTGCCCAAGAAGCCCGCGCACCATGTTCCCGGCCTGGCCGAAACCGGGGCGACCGGGCTGGTTTCGGGCGTGCTGACCGGTTTTGCCGGAATGCCCGGCCCGCCGGTGGTGCCCTATTACCTGCGCCGCGAGATCGCCCCGCAGCTTGCCCGCGCCTCGATGATGACGATCTTCCTCGTCACCTCGCTCGCCGGGGTCGGTTCGGCCTTTGCTTTGGGAGTGGCGACCTGGCGCGAGCCGATGCTGGCCGCGATCCTGTTTCCCACGGTGCTGCTGGGCAACTGGCTGGGGCACCTCGCCTTCGGCAAGATCAGCGACCGCGCCTGGCGCATATTCACCGGACTGGTGCTGGGAATCTCGGCCTGCGCCGCGCTGTGGCGGCTTGTTGGGTCCTAGAATGGCAGCGGCTGGCGTGCGCAGATCAATGCCAGCGCACAGCCGCACACGATCGCCGATCGCAGCGCTTCCAGCCGGAACGCGGGCAGACGGGTAGCGGCAAGGGCAATCGCTTTGGCCATGACGCCACCATGCGCGCCAAGGACTTACCCAAGCGTTAAGCTGCCACGAACAGCGCCTTGAGATCCTTCTTGAGGATCTTGCCGTTGGCGTTGCGCGGCAGGGTTTCGGGCAGGAACAGCACTCTGACCGGCACCTTGAACGCGGCCAGGCGGTGGCGCACCCAGTCCTGCAGCTCGCCCTCGCTCGCTTCCATCCCCGGCGCAAGGTGGACCACCGCCGCCGGTTCCTCGCCCAGGGTGTGGTGCGGGATCCCGATCAGCGCCGCGTCCATCACCGCGGGGTGTTCGTAGAGCACGTTCTCGACCTCGGAGGAGTAGATGTTCTCGCCCCCGCGCAGCACCATGTCCTTGGCGCGGTCGACGATGTAGCAGAACCCTTCGGCGTCGAGCCGTGCAAGATCGCCGGTACGCACCCAGCCCTCCACGAAGGTCGCCGCGCTGGCCTCGGGATTGTTCCAGTATTCCTTGACGATCATCGGCCCGCGCGCCCACAGCTCGCCCACCTCGCCGGTCGCCAGCACGCTGACCCCGTCCTCGGCGCGGATTTCCAGATCGGCCGTGGCAACCGCCGGGCCGCAGCTGGTCGGCCGGTTGAGATAGTCCTCGCCCGAAAGCCCGGTGACGGTGGCGGTGGTTTCGGTCATGCCCCAGCCGTTGGCGGGCAGGGCGCCGAATTCCTCGTAGATCTTCTTCACCAGCTCGGGCGCGGAGGGCGCGCCGCCATAGCCGATCGATTCGAGGCTCGAGAGATCGTAGTTGGCGCGCTCGGGATGCTCGATCAGCTGCCAGGCAATCGTCGGCACCCCGCCGGTGGCGTTGACCTTTTCACGCTCGATGATCGCAAAGGCCTTCACCGGATCCCAGCGGTACATCAGCACCATCGTGTGCCCGGCGGCGAGCACGCCCATCAGCGTCGCCGAACAGGCGGTGGCGTGGAACAGCGGGATCACCGTCAGCAGCACCCGCCGCTGCGGCGCGGGCAGCGGCTCGCCCCGGCGCAGCACCGCGCGCGCCGCGCCATAACCGCTGGAAAGGATGTTGGTTACGAAGT
This sequence comes from Pseudomonadota bacterium, assembly GCA_029781465.1. Lineage (GTDB taxonomy): Bacteria > Pseudomonadota > Alphaproteobacteria > Sphingomonadales > Sphingomonadaceae > Novosphingobium. The sequence goes on along the minus strand of JAKOWQ010000127.1, from coordinate 14,100 downwards.
TGCGGTGCGTTCCCAGCGCGCCCTTGGGGTGCCCGGTCGTGCCCGAGGTGTAGAGGATCGTCGCCTCGTCGTCCGGCATGATCGCCACTTCGGGCAGATCGGCATCGGGCAGGGCACCCCAGGCAGCGGATTTGCCGATCACATCCTCAAGCCGGCTCACGCCCGCGGGCAGGTGTTCCTCGCGGCTGACCAGAATCTGTTCAAGCCCGGGCAGTTCCTCGCGGTGCGCCAGCACCCGCTCCATCCGGTCGTGGTCGCAGATCAGCACCCTGGCACCCGAATTGGCCAGGCCATAGGCCAGCTCCTGACCGGTCCACCAGGCGTTGAGCGGCACGCATATCGCGCCGATCGAAACGGCGGCGAAAAAGGCCACCGGCCATTCGGGCAGGTTGCGCATCGCCAGCGCGACGCGGTCGCCCTTGGTCACGCCAAGCCCCTGGAGGTGGGCGGCGAGCGCGGCGACGGCGCGGAACCAGGCATCGAAGCTGACCCGCTCGTCCTCATAGACGATGAAGGTCGCCTCGCCGTGCGCGCGGGCTGCCCGGGCCAGCGCGGCCAGGCTGGGCGGGGCATTCTTCCACACCCGGGTCGGCACCCCGTGGACCGGAACCACTTCCATCTCGAAGGGCATACCCGGCGCGCACAGCCGCTGCTCTATCTCGGCAATCGTCATTGCCGGCCAGCCGGGCGGGATCGCTCCGGGAATCAGTTCCTCGCCCATACCAATGCTATCCTTCCCCGGCCCGTCACGCCGCGGGCTTCGTTCGCCGCAGCCTTGCGCAAACCAGTTCCGATTCGCAACCAGCTTCTGCGAAACTCAGTCGAACAGGCTCTGGTACTTCTGCGAGAAGACATCGCGCCCGATGATCAGCCGCATCACCTCGCTCGATCCGGCAAGGATGCGGTTGATCCGCGCATCGGCGAACATCCGGCTGATCGGGTATTCGTCCATGAACCCCGCCCCGCCATGCAGCTGCACCCCGAGATCGAGCATCTTCCACTCCACTTCGCTCGCCACCATCTTGGCCTTGGCGCCCATGTTGCCGTTCAGCCGCCCGGCGTTGTGCTCGGCCACGCAGTGATCGACATAGACCTGCGCCAGCTCGATCTCGGTATCCATTTCGGCCATGCGGAACTGGGTGTTCTGCTGATCGGCCAGCGGCGCGCCGAACAGCTGGCGCTGCATTACATAATCGCGGGTGATATCGAAGGCCTTGCGGGCATTGGCCGCGCAGCCGCAGGCCGAGATCAGCCGTTCCTCCGCCAATCCTTCCATCAGGTAGTAGAAGCCCTTGCCCGCCTCGCCCAGCTGGTTGGCCTTGGGCACCTTGACGTTGCTGAAGAACAGTTCGGCGGTGTCCTGCGCGGGCATGCCCATCTTCTTGAGATTGCGGCCGCGCTCGAAGCCCTCCATCCCCCGCTCGATCACCAGCAGCACCATCGCGTGCTTCTTTTCCGCGCCCGCCACCTTGGCCGCAACGATCACCAGATCGGCGTTGATCCCGTTGGAAATATAGGTCTTCGATCCGTTGAGCAGCCAGTGATCGCCCCTGTCCTGGGCGCTGGTGCGCATTCCGGCCAGATCCGATCCCGCGCCGGCTTCGGTCATCGCGATCGCCAGGATGGTTTCGCCCGAAACACAGCCGGGCAGGAAGCGCATGCGCTGCTCCTCGCTGCCGAAACGCTGGAAATAGGGCCCGACCAGCCGCGAATGCAGCGTGTTGAACCATTGCTTGCACCCGGCGCGGGTGGTTTCTTCGATGATGATCTGCTCATAGCGGAAGTCGCCGTCGCCCAGACCGCCGTATTTCTCGTCCGGCCAGATCATCAGGAAGCCCTGGTCCCCGGCTTTCCGGAAAGCGCTGCGATCGACGATCCCGGCTTCGCGCCAATGCTCCATGTGCGGGGCGATCTCGGCCTCGAGGAACCTGCGATAGGCGTGGCGGAACAGGATCTGGTCTTCGCTGAACTGGCGCATGGCGGCATCCCCGGCATCATCCCGCCAAGTCCGGCGGCCGCCGCACTGTGCAGCACCAGCCCGGCGCGTCAATCGGCTAGGGATTTGAAAATGGTGCCCAGAAGAGGACTCGAACCTCCACGCCGTTTCCAGCGCCGCCACCTGAAGACGGTGCGTCTACCAATTCCGCCATCTGGGCACGGGGACGGTGGGCCAAATCGCCCGCCGCCGGGTAGGAGCGCGCCACTAGCGGGGGGTGGGGGCGCTTGTCAACTTAGTCTTTTGCCTACCCCGCCCTTGTCGGGCGACGGGCGGCCCCGACCCGCGCGCGATCGGCACTTGGCCGAGCGCTGTGCGGGCCGGGCCTGGCGGGCCTACTTTGCTTCGGGTGCGGCCGCGGCGGCATCGTCGGGCAGGCCGCCCAGTTCGCTCACCAGCTTTGTATAGGCATCGAGATAGGCCAGCACGATGATCTGCCCGATCGCGGTATCCTGATAGCCACCGGCGCCCGCCGCGGCGAAAGTGCCGCCGCTGAACAGACCGCCACCCGCACCCCAGCCGAGGTCCGATTTGCGGTAATAGCCTTCGGTCAAGGCGACTTCCTCGGTGGTGCGGGCATCGACCACGGTCAGCGTGACGCTCGCCTCGCCCTTCTTGATGTTGATTCCGCCCAGGATCGCGCCCGCGCCGCGCCCGAACAGGCCGCCGCCGATCCCGCCGAGCACCCCGCCGATGGCGTTACCGCCCGAATTGCGGTTGGCGGTGACGATATCGGGCTGGATGAAATAGTCGGCGACGCGGACCTGGCCCTTGCCCAGGTTCGAGCCGTCCTGAAGCTCGCCCGAATCCGCCATCGCCCGCTCCATCGAGCGGCTCTGCATGGCGCGTCCACGGTTGACGAGGGTGAAGCAGCCCGATTCCTTGACGAAGACCCTGAGGATCGCCTCGGGGCTGCCGAGGTTGTATTCGCGCCACCACTGGTTATCCGGCTCGACGATCGCGATCGCGCCCAGCTTGTGGGTGCAATGCGGGATCTCACGAGTGCCCTTGGCCTGGGCCTGATGCCCGGACGAGCCTTTCTCCTTGGCAAAGGCGGGCGGGGCGCTGACGAGCGCGGCAAGGGCCAGAGCGGCGGCAAAGGATTTACGCATCGGAATTTTCTCCCATCTCGGCGGGCGGCGGATTTTGGCTGCGCGCCCGGATATCACAACGCAAGGCTGTTCGCATCACTACATACCGCCGATGCCGCCGCCTTGCATATTTGCGTCATGCGGGCGCGATCAGCGGCATATTGTCGATCAGGCGGGTCTTGCCGATCCGCGCCGCGACGAACAGCCGGGCCGGATCGGGGTGTGGCGCATCGCGCAGCGCGAGCGAAGCGGCATCGCGCACCTCGGCATAGTCGAGCGAGGAAAATCCCGCTGCCAGAAGGGTTCGCTGCAGCGTGCCGAGCGCATCGCCGTAGGGGGAACCGGCAGCGATCGCGGCGATCGCGGCGCGCATTGCCTGCGGCAGGGCTGCCGCGCTGGCGCGTTCGGACGGCGAAAGGTAGGCATTGCGCGAAGACAGCGCCAGGCCATCGGCTTCGCGTACCGTGGCGACGCCGTGAATCGCCGGCGCGGCGGGATGGACCAGATCGAGATCGCGGGCCATGCGGCGGATCACGGCGAGTTGCTGCCAGTCCTTTTCGCCGAAGAAGGCCATATCGGGTCCGACCTGATTGAACAGCTTGGCGACCACCGTGGCGACGCCGTCGAAATGGCCGGGGCGGGCGGCTCCGCACAGGTTGTCCGCCACGCCCGAAACCGACACCGTGGTGGCGTAGCCCGCCGGGTACATGGTTGCCGGATCGGGAAGCCAGAGCAGGCTGACCCCTTCCGCCTCCAGCAGCGCCGAATCCGCCTCGATCGGACGCGGATAGGTGGCCAGATCCTCGCTCGGGCCGAACTGGCGCGGGTTGACGAAGATCGAGACGACCACATGCGCGGCACGGGCCCGTGCTTCGCGGATCAGGCTCAGGTGGCCCTGGTGCAGCGCCCCCATCGTCGGCACCAGCGCGATCGGGCCGTCGCCGCGCAGAGCCGTCACGGCGCTGCGCAGTGGATCAAGCTGGCCAATCGTTTGCACGCGCAAATCCCCTCGGGTAGAAAGCTCGGGCGGCTGTCGTGCCGCTCCTATGCTGCGCTGCAGCGGACATCAACCCTTTGAAGCGAGCCGTGCCTGCCGTGTCCATGCCCCATGCCCCTCACCGAATCGTGTTTGCCAACGAAAAGGGCGGGACCGGCAAATCGACGACGGCGGTCCATGTGGCGATCGCGCTGGCCTATCAGGGGGCGCGGGTGGCGGCGATCGATCTCGATTCGCGCCAGCGCACCCTGCACCGCTATCTGGAGAACCGGGCCGAGACCATGCGGCGGCGCGGGATCGAGCTGCCCAGCGCCAGCTTCGCGGTCTATCGCGGCGACGATCCTGTCGAGCTCGATCTGATGGCGCGGGAAATGGGCGAGGGCATGGATTTCGTGCTGTTCGACACCCCGGGCCGCGACGATCCGCTGGCCCGCCATGTCGCGACCGGGGCCGACACACTGGTCACACCGCTCAATGACAGCTTTGTCGATTTCGACCTGATCGGGCAGGTCGATGCGGAGACCTTCAAGGTCCGCCGCCTGTCATTCTATGCCGAGCTGATCTGGGAAGCGCGCAAGAAGCGCGCGATGACCGGCATCCGCGAGAACCGGCGCGAGATGGACTGGGTGGTGGTGCGCAACCGCACCGGCCATATCGAGGCGCGCAACATGCGCCGGCTCGATCAGGCCCTGACCGAGCTTTCCAAGCGCGTCGGCTTTCGCATCGCCAACGGGCTTTCGGAACGCGTGATCTACCGCGAGCTGTTCCCTTCGGGGCTGACCCTGCTCGACAAGGGCCATCTGGGCGAGCTGGGCACCAGCCACCTGGTCGCCCGGCAGGAACTGCGCGCGCTGCTGGCGCAGCTGCGCCTGCCGGTTCCCGCGCGGCGCGAGCCCGAACTGGCGCTGGCGGCGCAGGGCTGACAGGAACCGGCACGATGGGCCGCCTGATCGTCATCGCCCTGCTCGCCTCGCTGCTGGTGCGCGCGCTGACCGGCCAGTGGCCCTGGCAGCTGTGGGCCACATCGGAACGCGGGCAGGCCGAAGCCCAGGCGCGCGCCTTGCTTGGCGTGGATCGCGCGGCTAGGCGCGAGGAAGTGCTTGATGCGCATCGCCGTTTGCTTGCCCGCGTCCATCCCGATCGCGGCGGGACCAACGATCAGGTGCATCAAGCCAACCGCGCCCGCGACCTGTTGCTGGCGCGCCTAGAACGGCAGGAAGGCGGTCAATGAAAAGCCATCAGTTCCACCCCACGGTGCTGCGCGAATACGATATCCGCGGGATCGTAGGCGAAACCCTGGACGAGGCTGACGCCTATGCCATCGGGCGCGGGTTCGCCACGCTGCTGCGCCGTGCTGGCGGAACCAGGGTGGCGGTCGGCTATGACGGGAGGACCAGTTCGCCGGTGCTTGAAGAGGCTCTGGTCGAAGGGCTGACGGCCAGCGGCGTGGACGCGGTGCGGGTGGGCATGGGGCCAACCCCGATGCTCTACTATGCCGAGGCTTCAGCCGAAGATGTGCAGGGCGGCATTCAGATAACTGGCAGCCACAATCCCGCCAATTACAATGGCTTCAAGATGGTATTTCTTGGCCGTCCGTTCTTCGGCGAAGACATCCAGAACCTCGGCCGGATGGCGGCGCGGGGGGACTGGATCGAGGGCAGCGGCAGCCGCGAAAGCCGCGAGGTCCTCCATGCCTATGTCGACCGGCTGGTCGAGGGGCTGGCCGGGATCGATCCCGCGCGCCTTTCCGGTCTGCGGATCGGCTGGGATGCCGGCAACGGGGCCGCCGGCCCCGCCCTCGAACTCCTGACGCAAAAGCTTCCTGGCGAACACCATCTTCTCTTCACCCAAGTCGACGGGACGTTCCCGAACCATCATCCCGATCCTACCGAGGAGAAGAACCTCGCCGATCTGAAGGCACTGGTCGCGGACAAGAACCTCGATTTCGGAATTGCCTTCGACGGCGATGGCGACCGGATCGGCGCGATCGACGGCGAAGGACGGGTGATCTGGGGTGACCAGTTGCTCATGATCTATGCTGAGGACCTGCTCCAGCAATTGCCCGGATCCACGATTATCGCGGATGTGAAGGCATCGCGGGCACTATACGAAAAGATCGCAAGCCTTGGTGGACGGCCGCTTATGTGGAAAACCGGACACAGCCTTATCAAATCCAAAATGAAGGAAGTTTCCGCGCCACTGGCCGGGGAAATGAGCGGGCACGTGTTCTTCGCGCACCAGTTCTATGGTTTCGACGATGCGCTTTATGCCGCGGTGCGGCTGATCGCGGCCTCGGCCCGGCTGGGCCGCTCGGTCACCGCACTGCGCGGCGCCATGCCCGCGCTGGTCAACACCCCCGAGCTGCGCTTTCAGGTGGACGAGAGCCGCAAGTTCGCTGTGGTCGACGAGGTCAAGGCCCGGCTCGTGGCGGCGGGGGCCGATGTCGATGCGACCGATGGGGTGCGCGTTTCCACGTCCGATGGCTGGTGGTTGCTGCGCGCATCCAACACCCAGGATGTGCTGGTCGCCCGTGCCGAAAGCGAGGAACAGGCTGGGTTGGAGCGGCTGCTCGCCCAGATCGACGCCCAACTGGCGCTCTCCGGCCTCAAGCGCGGGCCGCAGGCCGGGCACTGATTGTTCAGAGAACCAGAGGCAGCGCCGCGGCCGAAGCCAGGATGCTGGCGATCATCGCCGCCGCGCCGCTCCAGCCGTTTCTGCGCCCGGCAATCGAAATCAGCGTGGCGGACTTGAACAGCGAGTTGAGCACCACCGGCGGCATCAGGATCAGCCCGGCGATTCGCGGGTCGAGCGTGCCAGCGGGAAGGTTCCCCATGGTGATGATCGCCGAATCGACATCGACCACGCCCGAAATCGCCAGCACCGTTGCCAGGCCGGTATCGCCATAGCGTGCCAGCATCCAGTGGGCGATCACCGTAAGCACCATGGTCAGCGCCATCAGTGCCAGCGCGGGCTTGATGTCGAAGGGATTGCGCAGACCCATCTCCGCCGCTTCGGGCGCGGTGCCGTCGCGGCGGTTGCGCAGGATCAGCGCGGTGGCGGCCAGGCTCACCAGCATCCCCGGAACCGCCAGCGTGGCGAGCGTCGGCAAGGCGAAACCCGCCAGCGCGGCGCTAAGCAGCATGACCCGGGCGAACATCACCGCCGAAGCCAGCGCCACGCCGGCATTGCCCAGCGCGGGGTCGATCGCCTCCTCGTGCATCTTGCCCGCCAGCGAGGCGGTGACAGCGGTGGAGGAAACCAGCGCCCCGGCGGTGGAAGTGGCCAGCACCCCCAGGCGCGGCCCCAGAACCCGCGCGGCGACATAGCCGGCAAAGGAAAAACCCGAAACCAGCACCACGATCAACCACAGCTGGCGCGGCCGCCAGGCACCATAGGGGCCATAGGGCGCATCGGGCAGCAACGGCAGGATCACCAGCGCGATCAGCGCAAAGCGGGCGATCGCCATCATCTCCTGCTCGTCGATGTGGCTGAGCAGGTGGTGCAGCCGGCTGCGCAGCGACAGCACCAGCACGGTTACCCCGGTAGCGGCGCTGGCCAGGGCAAACTCGTCGCTTCCGGCCAGGAAACCTGCCGCCAGGCAGATCAGGCCCGTCAGGCTGGCCGTGCCGCTGATATTCGTGCCGCGCCTGCTGGCACGCCAGTATCCCAGCACCACGAGCGCCGCACAGGCCGCCAGCAGCACGGTTGCCAGCCCCGATGCCCTGGCCTGAAGCGCACCGGCGATCCCGCCCGCCAGACCGAGCAGGCCATAGGTGCGTACCCCGGCGAACCGGCTTCCCTCGCTTTGCCGGCGCAGGGCCCAGCCGCGCTGGATTCCCACCAGCAAACCCAGCGCCAGCGCCAGGGCGATGCCGGACAGCTCGGCATAGCTGGGAAGACCGTCGATCTGCATGGCTTCGATGTGACAGCCGCGCGACCGGCTGGGAAGGGCAAACTTTTGTTCTTCCTTCCCGGCGCCGATGCACCCACATTCGCCAGATGACCGCCCCGGCGCTTCCCACCGAACTTGCTGCATGGTTCGCCGCGCGCGGCTGGCGGCTGCGGCGGCACCAGGCGGAAATGCTGGAGGTTGCGCGCGCGGGCCGTCATGCCCTGCTGGTGGCCGATACCGGCGCGGGCAAGACGTTGGCGGGCTTCCTGCCCACCCTGGCGGATTTCTGTCCATCCGCGCTGGCGCCGTCGGTTCCGCCCGAGGGACTGCACACGCTCTACGTCTCGCCGCTCAAGGCCCTGGCCCACGATGTCCAGCGCAACCTGCTGGCGCCGGTTGCCGATCTGGACCTGCCGCTCAGGATCGAGACGCGCAGCGGGGATACGCCGTCCGAACGCAAGGCCCGCCAGCGCGCGCGGCCCCCGCACGTGCTGCTGACCACGCCCGAATCGCTCTCGCTGCTGCTGTCCTACCCGGAGGCGGATACGCTGTTCGCCACGCTCAAGCGGGTGGTGATCGACGAGGTCCACGCCTTTGCCAACACCAAGCGCGGCGATCTGCTGGCGCTGGCGCTGACCCGGCTTCAGGCCCTGGCCCCGGCGATGCAGCGCGTGGCGCTCTCGGCAACACTGGCCGATCCGGACGACTACCGCGGCTGGCTGGCGCCGGGCGGCGAGGCGGAGCGGGTCGCGCTGGTCGAAGGAGAGCAGGGCGCCGCGCCCGAGCTGGCGATCCTCCTGCCCGAGGATGCCCGCGTGCCCTGGGGCGGCCACGCCGCCGCCTGGGCGGTGCCCCAGCTCTACGATGCGATCCGGGCGCACCGCACCACGCTGGTTTTCACCAACACGCGGTTTCTGGCCGAATTCATCTTCCAGAAGCTGTGGGACGCGAACGAGGATCACCTGCCGATCGGGATCCATCACGGCTCGCTTTCGAAAGAGGCGCGGCGCAAGGTCGAAGCGGCAATGGCGCGGGGGGAGCTGCGCGCGCTGGTCTGCACCGCCAGTCTCGATCTGGGAGTGGACTGGGGCGATATCGATCTGGTGGTGCAGATGGGCGCGCCCAAGGGCTCGTCGCGGCTGTTGCAACGGATCGGACGGGCCAATCACCGGCTCGATCAGCCGAGCAAGGCGCTGCTGGTTCCGGGCAACCGCTTTGAATACCTTGAGGCATTCGCCGCGCAGCAAGCCGTGGTCGAGGGCCAACGCGACGGCGAGGAGTTCCGCGCGGGCGGGCTCGACGTTCTGGCCCAGCATGTCATGGGCCGGGCCTGTGCCGGGCCGTTCGATGCCGCCGCGCTGCTGGCCGAAGTGCGCACGGCGCGCGCCTACCGCTGGCTCGACGAGGCCAGCTGGCGGCGGGTGATCGATTTCGTTGCCACCGGGGGCTATGCGCTGCGCGCCTACGAGAAGCTGCGACGGATCGTTCAGGGCCGGGACGGGCTGTGGCGGCTGACCCACCCCGAACACGCCGCGCGTCACCGCCTCAACGCCGGGATCATTCTGGATGCGGAGATGGTCGAGGTGGCGTTCCGCAACGGCCGCTCGCTGGGGCGGGTCGAAGAGAATTTCGCCGCCAGCCTGCGGCCCGGCGCGACCTTCCGCTTTGCGGGGCTTGATCTGGAAGTCGAAGCGATCCGCGAAACGCAGCTGCTGGTCCGCGCGGCCAAGGGTTCGGGTGCGATCCCCAGCTACATGGGTGCGCGCATGCCGCTCACCACCCATCTCTCGCAGAGGGTGCAGGGCCTGATGGCTGACCGGGCGGGCTGGGCCCGCTTCCCTGACGATCTGCGCGAGTGGCTCGAGATGCAGAACTGGCGATCGGCGCTGCCCGAACCGGGGACGCTTCTGGTCGAAACCTTCCCGCATGAAAGGCGCCACTACTGCGTCTTCTATACCTTCGAAGGCTGGCCGGCGCACCAGTCGCTGGGCATGCTGGTGACGCGGCGGATGGAAGAGCGCGGTCTGGCGCCGCTGGGCTTCGTTGCCAACGATTATGCGCTGGCGGTTTGGGGGCTGAGGCCGATCGAGGATCCGGCTGCCCTGCTTTCCCCTGACATCCTGACCCATGAATTCGTCGAGTGGGTTCAGGACAGCTATCTGCTGCGCCGCGCCTTTCGCGAGGTGGCGGTGATTTCGGGGCTGGTCGAGCGGCAGCACCCCGGCAAACGCAAGACCGGGCGGCAAGTGACCTTCTCGACCGATCTGATCTACGATGTCCTGCGCAAGTACGAGCCCGATCACATGCTGATCGATGCCGCCTGGGCCGATGCCCGGGCACGGATGACCGATGTTGGGCGGCTCGCCGGATTGCTCGAACGGGCCGGGCGCGAGGTTCGCCATGTCCGGCTCGATCGGATCAGCCCTCTGGCGGTGCCAGTGTTGGTGATGATCGGCCGCGAAAGCATGCCGCAGGGCATGGCCGACGACGAACTGCTGTTCGAAGCAGAGAGCCTGGCGGGAGCGGCGATGCGTGCCAGCGAGGAGTCTGCTCTGGACTGACGGGCTAACGGGGCGCGGCCTTGCCGAAACCAAGGCCTGCGAGGAGGCTGAGCGGAACCGTTCGTCGACGGCGCTTGTGGTGTGTGGAGAGGTGCCCGACAAAGAAAAAGGGGACGGATCGCTCCGCCCCCTTGGTCTGTTTCCTTGGTCCGATCGGGTCTACATCGACGCCTTGGGAGCGTTAGGAGCCTTGCCGAATTCGGAGAACTGTTCGTTGCCGACGAAACCGAACGCGGTCACCCCGGATCCCTTGATGATGTTCAGCACCTGGGCCGCGGTGTCATAGGGCGCCTGCGGATCGGGCTGGAACTGCAACTCGGGTTCGGGCTTGATCGACATGGTCGACTGAAGCGTGCTGAGCAGCTGTCCGCCGTCGAGCACGGTTCCGTTCCACAGGATCTGGTTGTCCGCGGTGATGACCAGCTTGTTCTTGTCGCGCTTGACCACGACATCCGGCGGCGGGGCCGACGGGTTGGGCAGGTCGATGTTCACCGAGTGGGTCGCCGGAGGGATGGTGATGATGAACATGATGAGCAGAACGAGCATGACGTCGATAAGCGGCGTCGTGTTCATTTCCATCATCGGCTCGCCATCGTCCTTGCCGCCTGACATTGCCATGGTGGTTTACTCCTGAAAAATGGTTGCGGCCTGCTTCAGCCGGACGGCCGGATTATCCGTTGGGATCAACCGGGGTCGAAATGAAGCCCACCGTCGGATAGCCCGAAATCTGGACGTTGAAGATCGCACCAGCGATGCAGCGCCACGGAGCGTTGACGTCACCGCGGATATGGACCTGCGGGACCAGTTCCGGGTTGGCGACGAGCGCTTCGGGGCCGCCGGCCTTCTTCACGATCGCGTCGAGCCGCTTGAAGGCCAGATCGCGCAGTTCGTTCGAATCGACGGGCGTGATGTTGTTGAAATAAATCCGGCATTCGCCGTAGGTCGAAGCGCCTTCGAACCCCGGATCGCCAGCGCTGCGACCCGAAGAGTCGGAGGTGCTGACGGTCAGCAGCAGGTTCTCGACCTTGTCCTTCGATTCCACCGAAGCCATGACCGGAATGTGCAGCTTTTCGATCGTCTGAATGGCGACCGGAACCGCGATGAGGAAGATGATCAGCAGCACCAGCATCACGTCCACGAGGGGCGTGGTGTTGATGTCCGACATCGGCTTTTCTTCCGCGCCGGCGCCGCCTACCGAAATCGCCATGGGTTACATCCTATCCTTGCGTTGTCCGGTCGCTGTCTGGCGCGCGAGGCGCCCTGGCCAGCAACCGGTCAGAAAGCCGGACCCGGGGGAAGCTGGCTTCCGCCCGGGCCATGCTCGGCGGCTTACTTCTTGACGGCCGGAGCGGGAGCGGCGGCGGGCTTGGCGGCCGCGGCAGCCGGCTTAACCGCACCCTTCGAGTTGATGTAGGCAAGAACATCGGTCGAGAAGCCGGTCAGCAGTTCGGCGATGCGCTTGTTGCGGCCCTGCAGGTAGTTGTAGGCGAGCACCGCGGGCACCGCGACGAGCAGACCGATCGCGGTCATGATCAGCGCTTCACCGACCGGACCGGCAACCTTGTCGATCGAGGCCGAACCGGCGATGCCGATGTTGATCAGCGCGCGGTAGATACCGATAACCGTACCGAACAGTCCGATGAACGGAGCGGTCGCGCCGGTGGTTGCCAGCCAGGGCAGGCCCTTGGCGAGGTAGGAGTTGATCGAGGCTTCCGAGCGGGCCAGCGAACCGTGCAGCCAGTCGTGCGCTTCCATCGCGTCGGTCATCTTGCTGTGGGTTTCTTCCGCGGCAAGGCCGTCGTCGACGATCTGGCGCCAGGCGCTGTCCTTCTCGAGCTTGGCGGCGCCTTCCTTGAGCGAGGGAGCGCGCCAGAAATTGGCCTTCAGGTTGGCGTATTGGCCCAGGATCTTGTTCTGGTCGTACCACTTGGTGAACAGGATGAAGAGCGAGCCGAACAGCATGATGACCAGCAGGATGAGCACGATAATGCCAACCCAGTTGGGTTCGCCGTGCGGCATCAGGGCTTCCTTGATGCCGAACTGGGTCTGGGGCGCGGCGTTGGCAGGTGCATCGGCCAGAAGCTTAAGGATTTGCATGGAGTGTCCCTCTCAAGAAGAATTTGAATGGATGGTTTGGCCGGCAAAACCGACCGTAAAGGCTTGGTTGAACTTAATCCTTTGGAATCTGCCAGCGCACCGCATTGGCGTAGTAGCCGGTGGTCGGCTGACCTTCGCCATCGGTGGCCGGAGCAAAGCGGGCGCGCCGGCGCAGGTTGGCGCAGGCCGCATCGTCAAGGTCCGGGCTGCCGCTCGAACCGGTGATCTGGCAGTCCGTCACCTTGCCGTCGGGACCGACGGTGAGGCGGAAGCGGGTGGTGCCTTCACGCTCTTCGCGCAGCGCGCGCGAGGGATAGTCGTTGGTCGTCACCCACTCACCCGAGCGCCCCTTGGGCTGCGGCTGCTTGGGCTGGAACTTGGGCGGCGGCGGTGCCACAGGGGCCGGGGGCGCGATGATCGGCACGACCGGCGCCTGCGGGGGCGGGGTCACCACGGTCTGCACCGGCGGCGGCGCAACGCTGACGTTGATCTTCGGCGGCGGCGCCACGATCGGCGGCGGCGCGGCGACCTTCTTGGGCGGCGGCGGCGGTTCCTTCTTGGGTTCTTCCTTCTTGATGTCGACCGTGGTCACTTTCTTGACCACAGCCCGGAAGCCCTCGACCGCCATTCCCGAAATCAGCCCCCAGCTGACAACGGCAATGATCACGCCGGAAACGATGAGGCCAACGATATTCTCGCTGGTTGTATCACGATCTGCGTATGCCATTAAAACGCATCTCTCCTAAGTTCAGTCCCCACCGGGCCGAAACCCGGACTCGACGCCCGAATCTCCTGCACGGAGATTCGATCGCTCAAACTCAATAATTCCACCCTGCGGTCAACCCGGCAAATCATACGGACGCCCGACATCCGCAAGCCCAGATCGGGACCCATTGTTCTTGTTAGGCCCGGTTTTCCGGAGCTTTAGCGGCCAGCTTGCTGGGGTGCAACGCTTTATCCATTAACCGGTGATTCACTTGCCATGGGCTCAAACCTAAGGAAAACTGCGCGAAAATTCGTGCCTTTGCCGCTCGCCCCGGGCAATGGAAGCCATACTGGAGACGACATGCGCCACTCTTCGATCCCCTTCGCGCTCGCCCTCGCACTGGTCCTGACGCCCGCTTGCGCGGTCGCGAAGGCAGCCGATTCGCTCCCGGAGGCGCCTTCTTCTCCGGCAACCTACGCCGATCTGGCCGATCTGACCGACCACGCGCCGCTGGTGATTCGCGCCCAGGTGCGCAAGCTGGTTGCGGTCGATCCCGCGCGCGCGCCGGGGCTGCGGGCCGGGCAAGGCCGCTTCTACGTCGAAGCCAGGACCCAGGCGGTGCTGTTCGGCAGCTCGGGTCTGGGCGAGCAACTGCGCTATCTGGTCGACCTGCCGCTCGACGCCAAGGGCAAGCCGCCCAAGCTGCGCAAGCAGACGGTGATCCTGTTTGCTCGCCCAGTGGCATCGCGCCCCGGCGAGC
>JAKOWQ010000173.1 GCA_029781465.1 Pseudomonadota bacterium | reverse complement strand
GCGCCGCGGTTGAGGCAAAGCGCGGGTCGGTGGCAAGACCGTCGAGTTCCAGCATGCGGCAAAGCCCGGCAAACTGGCGGTCGTTGCCCAGCGCGACGATCACATCCCCGTCGCTGCACGAATAGACCTGATAGGGCACCATGTTGGGGTGCAGGTTGCCCATCCGGCGCGGCTCCGCTCCACCGTTGAGCCAGTTGGAGGCCTGATTGGCGAGCATCACCAGCTGCGTATCGAGCAGCGCCAGATCGATGTGCTGTCCCTCGCCCGTGCGGCCGCGGTGCTGGAGCGCGGCGAGGATCGAGATTACCGCGTAAAGCCCGGTCGAAAGATCCGCCACCGGGATGCCCGCCTTCATCGGTCCGGCCCCGGGTGCGCCTTCGGGCAGCCCGGTCACGCTCATCAGGCCGCTCATCCCCTGGATCAGGAAGTCATAACCGCCCTTGTCCTTGTCGGGGCCATTCTGGCCAAAGCCGGTGATCGAGCAATAGACCAGATCGGGTTTGACCGCGCGCAGAGTGGCATAGTCGAGCCCGTACTTGGCAAGGCCGCCAACCCTGAAGTTCTCGACCACCACGTCGGCCTCGGCGGCAAGGCGCCGGATCAGCGCGGCGCCCTCGGGCCTTGCCATGTCGATCGCGATCGAGCGCTTGTTGCGGTTGGCGCAGAGGTAATAGGCCGAATCGCGCGAACCATCGTCCAGGAACGGCGGACCCCAGCGGCGGGTATCGTCACCCTGCCCGGGCTGCTCCACCTTGATCACCTCGGCCCCGAGATCGCCCAGCATCTGGGTGCACCACGGCCCCGCGAGCACTCGCGAAAGATCGAGTACTCTGATCCCGGCGAGCGGCCCTGCGGGCTCTGGTTGGCTTGTCACGCGGTTGCTCCTCTGGCCCGGGCGATGGTGCGGCCGGAGGCGGATAGAGTGGCGGAGACGGAGGGATTCGAACCCTCGGTACCGGATTTACCAGTACGACGGTTTAGCAAACCGTTGGTTTCAGCCACTCACCCACGTCTCCGGATCGCAGCGGCGAAGCGCGGCCTATAGCGGCGCCTCGGCGGGGCGGCAAGGGGCGAGAAGCACGATTCTTGGCGACTCGCTTGGCCGCAAAACCGACTCGCTTCA
>JAKOWQ010000167.1 GCA_029781465.1 Pseudomonadota bacterium | reverse complement strand
CTGCACTACCCGCCGCTCGACAATGTCGAGGGCGAGGCGATCCGCGCCGGGGCGCACGGCGACATCAACCTCATCACCCTGCTGCTCGGCGCCGAAGAAGCCGGACTGGAACTGCTGTTCCAGGGCAAGGAATGGATGAACGCCTCCCCGCCCGAAGGCGCGATGGTGATCAACTGCGGTGACATGCTTGAGCGGCTGACCAACCACTACCTGCCCTCGACCATCCACCGGGTTCGCAACCCCAGCCCCGAGCGCGCCGCATTCAGCCGGTTCTCGATGCCGTTCTTCCTGCATCTGCGCAGCGATTTTCCAATTCGGACCCTGCCGCAGTGCATCACGCCCGACAACCCGGACCGTTATCCCGACCCCATCACTGCCGATCAGTTTCTGCAGCAGCGCCTGCGTGAGATCGGCCTCAAGAAGTAACCCCCTGCAAAACGACGGAAAACTGCGGAATTAACGCAAATTTCAGGCCTTGATGCGATTCTCCGGACCAAACCGGAACAGGGGAACGCCGGGAATGGACAGGGCGAAAGAATCGCCGGGAGCACCGATCGGGCAGCGCGATTCCGCGCTTGCGCCCGCGCAGCGCGATGTCCTGGCATTGGCCATCGCATTTGCCGCGATCCTTATGTTCGTTGGCACCGGCGGCTCGGTGCTTTCGGGAATCGTGCGTTCGATTGCCGGCCATGGCGGCGGGCCAGACCGGCTTCTCACCAACGCCCTGCTGCTCAACATTGCCCTCATCATCTTCGGCTGGCGGCGCTACCGCGATCTGACCGGCGAAGTGGCGGAACGCCGCCGGGCCGAGGAGCAGGCTCGTCTGCTGGCGGAAACAGACCCTCTTACCGGCTCGCTCAACCGGCGCAGCGTTGCGGCGCAGACGGACTTTCTGGTTGAGACCAGCCACGCACAAAGCAGGGCCGTGGCGGCCATCATGGTCGATCTCGACAACTTCAAGCAGGTCAACGATGTCCACGGCCATCTCGCGGGCGACGAGATGCTGCGCGAAGCCGCCCGGCGGATCGCGGCGCAGCTGCCCCCTGGATCGCTTCTCTCCCGCTTTGGCGGCGACGAATTCGCCTGTGTCGTGCCATTCGACCCGGCCCACGGCGAGGCAATCGACCGCCTTGCAGAGGCGCTGATCGACGCCGTCGCGAGACCGGTGCGCTACAACAATGTCGATATCGAAACGACGATTTCGATCGGACTGACCCGAAGCGATGGCCACGATCGCGCGCTCGATGCGCAGGCGCTTCTTCATGTCGCGGACATTGCGATGTATCACGCCAAGAAGCACGGCAAGAACGGCTTTGCCTGGTTCGATCCGGCCATGGAAACCGAACTGCGCTTTCGCAGCGAGCTGGAAGCCGGAATCCGCTCGGGAATCCCCGCGGGCGAATTCGTGCCCTATTACGAAAAGCAGATCGACATGGCGAGCGGCGAGCTGGTCGGCTTCGAGATGCTGGCGCGGTGGAACTCGCCCCGGCTGGGCGTGGTCAAACCTGACGTTTTCATCCCCGTGGCCGAGGAAATCGGGCTGATTGCCGATCTCTCCGAGAGCGTGATTGCCCAGGCTCTGGTCGAGGCCCGCAAGTGGAATCCGCGGCTGACGCTGTCGGTCAATATTTCACCGGTTCAGCTGCGCGACCCGTGGTTCGCCCAGAAATTGCTCAAGCTGCTGGTCGAATCCAACTTCCCGCCCGAGCGGCTGGAGATCGAGATTACCGAGAGCTGCCTGCACGAGAATATCGCGCTGGTCCGCTCGATGATCGTCAGCCTCAAGAATCAGGGAATCAAGGTTAGCCTCGACGATTTCGGGACCGGCTATTCCTCGCTTTCGCAGCTCAATTCGCTGCCGTTTGACCGGATCAAGATCGACCGCAGCTTTGTCACCCAGCTGCCAGACAACCCCGAATATGCAACGATCGTCCGCTCGATCACCTCGCTCGGCGAAGGATTGGGACTGCCGATCACCGCCGAAGGGGTGGAAACCGAGGAAGTCTTCAGGGCACTGGCTGAGTTCGGCAGTTTCAACGCGCAGGGATATTTCTTCGGCAAACCCGCAACCGCCGAACAGACGCGCGACGAGCTGGCTCAGCTTGAGCTGTTGCTCGAGCCGCCCGCGCCCGCCCAGCCGGTCAGCCACAGGAAGCGGCGCGCCAGCAACGGCTGACGGCAGGCCACTGGACGCGCCGCGCTGCAGCGCATAGAGCGCTGGCGATGCGTGTTCCCTTCACCAAGATGCACGGCCTGGGCAACGATTTCGTGGTGCTCGATGCCCGCGAAGGGCTGCCCTTGGCAATCGGCGAGGGAACGGCGCGCGCGCTCGCCGATCGTCGCGCCGGGATCGGCTGCGACCAGTTGATCGTAATCGAACCAAGCACCCATGCCGATCTGAGGATGCGGATCTTCAACCACGACGGCGGCGAGGTCGAAGCCTGCGGCAATGCGACCCGCGCGGTCGGATTGCTGCTGGGCAGAGCGGCGACAATCGAGACCCTGGGCGGCGATCTGGCCGTCAGCCCCGATGGCGCCGGAATCAGCGTCGACATGGGCGAGCCGCGCTTTGAATGGAACCGGATTCCGCTCGCCTACGCGATGGATACACTGGCCATGCCGGTAGGCTGGGATGGTCTGGAAACGCCGGTTGCGGTCAATATCGGCAATCCGCACGCCGTGTTCTTCGTCGCCGATTGCCAGGCGGTTGAGCTTGACCGGCTCGGCCCGGAAATCGAACACGATCCGCTGTTCCCCGAGCGGGTCAATGTCAACGTCGCCACGATCGAGAGCCGCACGCGCATCGCCCTGCGCGTCTGGGAACGCGGCGTGGGCGAGACCCGCGCCTGCGGCACCGGCGCCTGCGCCACGGCGATTGGCGCGATGCGGCGCGGTCTGGTCGAACGCAGCGTAACCGTGGCGATGACCGGCGGCGAGCTGCGGATCGAATGGGGGGATGACAACCGGATCACCATGACCGGCCCGGCAGCGATCAGTTTTACCGGCAGCTTCGAGAGCGCGGACTTTGGCGGCTGAGGTCATTTCGCTGGGGTGCCGGCTCAACCTTTCGGAAAGCGAGGATCTGCGCGCCCTGCTCGCGGCCGAAAGCGATCTTGTGGTGATCAATTCCTGCGCCGTCACGGCCGAAGCCGTGCGCCAGACCCGCCAGGCGATCCGCCGCGCTCGCCAGGCGCGCCCCGACGCCCGCTTGCTGGTGACCGGCTGCGCCGCCGAGGTCGAACGCACCGCGCTGGGCGCCATGCCCGAAGTCGACGGCTTGATCGCCAATCGCGCCAAGCTCGATCCGCGCGCCTGGAATGTCGCGGCCACCCCGGTCCGGGCGCCAAGCCTTGCCCATACCCGCGCCTTCGTTGCCGTGCAGAACGGCTGCGACCATTCCTGCACCTTCTGCGTGATCCCGCAGGGGCGTGGGCCGAGCCGGTCATTGCCGGTCGCAATGGTCCGGCGCGAGATCGAACAGCATCTGGCGGCGGGCGGACGCGAAGTGGTGCTGACCGGTGTCGATCTGACCTCGTGGGGCCACGATCTGCCGGGTGAGCCGCGCCTGGGTACGCTGGTCGCGGCGATCCTCGCGGACTTTCCGCAGCTCGCCCGGCTGCGGCTGTCTTCGCTCGACGGGATCGAGATCGATCCCTTGCTTGAAGAGCTGATCGGCGGCGAAACACGCGTGATGCCGCATCTTCACCTGTCGCTTCAGCACGGCGACGATTTGATCCTCAAGCGGATGAAGCGGCGCCACGCGCGCGCCGATGCCGTGGCGCTGGTTGCGCGGCTCAAGGCGCGCCGCCCGGAACTGGCGGTCGGTGCAGATCTGATCGCCGGTTTCCCTACCGAGGACGATGCGGCGCAGGCCGCCAGCCTCTCCATCGTGGCCGAGCTCGAGATCGTTCACGGCCACGTCTTTCCCTATTCGCAGCGCCCCGGAACCCCGGCGGCGCGGATGCCTCAGGTTCCGCATCAGGCGATCAAGGCCCGCGCGGCAGAGCTGCGCGCGGCGATCGCCGCCCAGCGCGAGCGCTGGCTGCCCCGCCTTGTTGGCCGGCCCCAAGAGGTGCTTGCCGAACGCGACGGAACCGGCCATGCGCCGAACTTCGCCCGGGTGCGCCTGCCCGGTGGAACCAAGGCTGGAACAATCGTGCGCATTACCCCAACCCGGATCGTCGAAGGACTGCTGGAATGAGCCAGGACGAATCGAGCGCCCCCAGCTGGACCGACCGGTTGTTCGGAGGTTTTCGCAAGACTTCCGAACGGCTGACCGAAAACCTTGCCGCCGTTGTCACCAAGTCGAAACTCGACGAGGAACAGCTCGACGACATCGAGGATGCCCTGATCCTTTCCGATCTGGGGCCCCGCGCGGCGCACCGGATCCGTGAGCGCTTGGCCGGCGAACGGTTTGAGCGCGGGATCGACGAAGCGGCGATCAAGCAGGCCGTGGCCGACGAGGTGGCCGCGATCCTGCGCCCGGTCGCCAAGCCGCTTGAGATCGTGGCCTTTCCCCGTCCCCAGGTGGTGCTGGTGATCGGGGTCAACGGCTCGGGCAAGACCACCACCATCGCCAAGCTGGCGCATCTGTTCCAGGAACAGGACTATGGCGTGATGCTGGCCGCGGGCGACACCTTCCGCGCCGCCGCGATCGGCCAGCTTGCGGTCTGGGCCGAGCGGCTGGGCGTGCCGGTGATCAAGGGGCCCGAGGGCGGCGATCCCGCCAGCGTGGTGTTCGATGCGGTCAAGGCGGCAACCGACCGCGGCACCGACGTGCTGATCGTCGATACCGCCGGACGGCTCCAGAACAAGCGCGAGCTGATGGACGAGCTAGCCAAGATCCGCCGCGTCCTCGGCCGGCTCAACCCCGAGGCACCGCACGATGTGGTACTGGTACTCGATGCCACCAACGGCCAGAACGCCTTGCAACAGATCGAGATCTTCAAGGAGGTTGCCGGGGTGACCGGGTTGGTGATGACCAAGCTTGATGGCACCGCGCGCGGCGGCGTGCTGGTTGCCGCCGCCGAACAATACGGCCTGCCGATCCATGCCATCGGTGTGGGCGAGAAGATCGACGATCTGCGCCCGTTCGATCCCGATCTGGTCGCCCGGGTGATCGCGGGGGTTGCATGAGCCAGGAACCGAACGCCAAGCCCGCCGGATCGGGCCTGCTCAACCTGCTGGTCGATTATGGCCCGGTGGCGGTATTCTTTGCCGTCTACAAGCATTACAGCCCGCCCGCCGGCGAGGATGCAGTGGCCGAAGTGGCGGCGGTGATCCGGGGAACGGGCGCTTTCATGGTCGCGGCGGTGATCGCCCTGGCGGTGTCGAAGTGGAAGCTGGGCAAGATTTCCCCGATGCTGTGGCTTTCGACCGCGCTGATCGTGGTCTTCGGCGGATTGACGGTGTTCCTTCACGATGAAACCTGGATCCAGATCAAGCCGACCGCGATCTACCTGCTGTTCGGCGTCTCGCTGCTGATCGGCGCGGCGCGGGGCAAGCCGCTGCTCAAATACCTGCTTCAGGCCGCGTTC
>JAKOWQ010000143.1 GCA_029781465.1 Pseudomonadota bacterium | reverse complement strand
GCGCCGGATCGCGCGGGCCAGCGCGGGCACCGCGGCAAGCGCCAGGGCGGCCGAAGGCAGGGTTCCGTCGATATCGATCAGGTTCATCGCCGGGGTCGGGTAGATCAGCAGGCTTCCACCGGCAAAATCGCACTTGGCATGGGCTGCGTCGAGAATGACTTCGTCCCACAGGCCGGATGGGAAGGCGCGGACCACCCTGGCGCCCGGCAATGTCGCAAGCCCCGGAGCCGGGCAGGGCGAATCCGCGGTCGGGCGGGCTTGCGACAATTTGTAGCGACCGCCTTCGGAAATCCCCGAGCGCACGATGCGGAGCCGGATCGGGGCACCCTCAGCAGCATCGCGCGGCAGGCCGTCAACCAGGGCTTCGCAGCCGTCGGCAAATCGCGCGGTGCCGCGGCCCGATCCGGATGCGCGCGAGGCTAGCACGGCGTCGGCTACCAGCCCGGCTTCAAGCCCGCCCGGCCAGCGCAACCGCGCCGCGCGCACCTCGCCGTGTTCGACCAGGATCGCGCGTTCCTCGCCGATCCCCTGCTCGACCAGCCACTCAGCCAAGGGGAAACCCCGCGCTCTTGAGCAGGGCGCGCGTTTCATAGAGCGGCAGTCCCATCACCCCCGAATGGCTGCCCGCGATCGCCGCGATCAGCCCTTCGAAGCTGCCCTGGATCGCATAGCCCCCGGCCTTGCCGTGCCATTCGCCGCTGGCCAGGTAGGCCTCGATCTCGTCCGGAGTGAGGCGCTTTACCCGCACCACGGTTTCCGACAGCCGCTCGCGCAGGGTGCCGTCGGGATACTTGAGGGCAACCGCCGAAAGCACCCGGTGGCGCCGGCCCGAGATCAGCGACAGACAGCGGCGCGCGGTATCCGCGTCCTCGGCCTTGGGCAGGATGCGGCGGCCCAGCGCGACCACGGTATCGCCCGAAAGCACGAAAGCGTCCCCGCCCTCCACCGCTAGTGCCTTTTCCCGCGCCACACGCGCGGCATAGGCGCGCGGCAACTCGCCGAGGGCTTCGCTCTCGTCGATATCGGCAGCGGCGATCGCGCTGGGTTCAATCCCCAGACGTGCGAGCAGTTCGCGCCGACGCGGCGAGGCGGATGCGAGGATGAGGGAGGGCGCCGTCACGCGCCGGAATTAGCCGAACTGGCCAGGGCCGCCACGGCCAGGCATGAAGCGATAGGTGATGCGGCCCTTGGTCAGATCATAGGGGGTCAGCTCGACCAGCACTTCGTCGCCCACCAGCACGCGGATGCGGTTCTTGCGCATCTTGCCGGCGGTATGGCCAAGGATCTCATGATCGTTTTCCAGACGAACGCGGAACATGGCATTGGGCAGCAGTTCCACCACAGTGCCACGCATTTCGAGCAGTTCTTCCTTCGCCATCCGCGTCTGTTTTCCGTCGTTGTTCGGTAAGATTGGCGCGCGCCATAGCTCCGGCTGGCGTAAAAGGGAAGCCTTTGCGGGCAATTCGCCCCAGCCATGCGGCGCGACAATCTGATACCGAAACCCACCTTGCCTTGGCTGCGCAAATGCTCCAATCGAGCGGGCAAGCGGGGCGGATACAGAAACGATCAGGGACCAGCCTCGAATTCCATGTCGCGCAACTTCGCCTTTTGGTCCGCATGCCTGGGATGCAGCGCGTTGCTGGCGCCCGCCGAAGCCATGGCGCAGGAACAGGCGCAGGCCGAAATTCCGGGCGAGATCGTGGTCATTGCCGAGCGGATCAAGGGCCAGGTCGATACGCCCCAGCCTCCGGTCGCGACCTATAGCGAGGCTGATATCGCCGCGCTGGGAGCATCGTCGATTACCGATCTGCTCGCGCGGATCAGCCCGCAGACCGGATCGGGCCGCGGGCGGGGCGACGGCGCGCCGGTGGTGCTGGTTAACGGCCAGCGTATCGCCAGCTTCCGCGAAATGCGCAATTACCCGCCCGAGGCGGTGAAGCGGGTCGAGGTGCTGCCCGAGGAGGTCGCCCTGCGGTTCGGCTTTCCGCCCGATGCGCGGGTGGTCAATGTGATCCTCAAGGACGACTTCCGAAGCCGCCGCCTTGAGCTGACCTATGGCCAGCCGGATCGCGGCGGCATGTCCAGCCAGCAGCTTGAGGCTTCGCTGCTCCGGATCGCGGGGCCAAGCCGCCTTAACCTGAACGGTTCGGCGCAGCGCAGCAGCGCGCTTTTCGAGAGCGAGCGGAGCGCGCTGGTTTCAACCGCGGCCCAACCAACTCTGGCATCCGATCCGCAGCCCGCCGACTGGCGCAGCCTGGTCGGCGCCAGCCGTGACTATCAGATGAGCGCAAGCTGGACGCGCGGCCTTGGCAAGGACGGGCTGGGGGGATCGCTCAGCCTCAACGCCAGCGCCGAACAGCAAGAAAGCACCGGCTGGTCAGGTCTGAACACGGTGCTGCTGACCGATCCGGCATCGGGAGACAGTGCGCTGCGCACGCTGGCAGATCCCTTGCGCCGCCGCAGCGCCACAACCACTCTGGCGGGCGGGGCGGGGCTCAACACCGTCCTTGGCGCCTGGCAGCTTTCCGCCACGCTCGACCTGACCCATACCGAAGGAACCAGCCGGGTCGATCGCCGCGCCGATACCGCAGCCCTGGTCGCTGCCGTGGCCGCCGGATCGCTGGCCTACGATGGGCAACTTCCGGCGCTGCCCGATGCCGGGTTTGACAAGACCACCACCAATTCCGACCGGATCGACAGCCTGGTCACGCTGGTTGGTCGTCCGATCGATCTTCCCGCCGGGCCGGTCGGGCTCACGGCAAAGGCTGGATACACCTGGCTGAGCTATGATACCGCCGATTTCAGGGCGGGCGGCACATCGTCTTCCTTGCTGCGCAAACGCCTGATTGGCGGGTTGAACGTCGCGCTCCCGCTGACCAGTCGCAGGGAACATGTTCTGCCCGGACTGGGCGATCTGACGCTCAATCTCAGCGCCGACTGGACCCACGTTTCGGACTTCGGCCCCGTCAACAGCTGGAGCGCGGGGCTGACCTGGTCACCGCTGGAAAGTCTGGGGTTGCAGACCAGTTACGTAACGCAGCAGCAGGCTCCGTCGGTCACCGAGCTGGGTGCGCCGCAAACGATAACCTTCGATGTTCCGGTCTACGATTACACGCGCGGCGAGACCGCGCTGGTCTCGCTCACGTCGGGTGGCAACCCGGCGCTGCGGCGCGAACAGCAGCGCGACTGGAAATTCTCGGCCAACTGGCAGCTGCCGTTCCTGAAGAACTCAAGCCTCCTTGTGGAATATTTCCGCAATCGCTCCAACGATGTCACCGCGAGC
Source organism: Pseudomonadota bacterium (assembly GCA_029781465.1). Classification (GTDB taxonomy): domain Bacteria; phylum Pseudomonadota; class Alphaproteobacteria; order Sphingomonadales; family Sphingomonadaceae; genus Novosphingobium. Next base: position 1,602 of record JAKOWQ010000143.1, on the reverse strand, counting down.
TTTCCGCTGCTCACCCCGGACATCGAAGCAGCCTTTCCGGGCCGGGTGGTGCGCGATCCGTCGGGGCGTCTGATCGCCATCGACCAGCGCCCGGTCACCTTTGCCGAGCAAAGCTCATCGCGGCTGCGCTGGGGGCTCAACCTTTCGGGGCAGCTTGGCAAGGCACCCCCTGGCGGAGGCCCCGGCTTTGGCGGCGGACGTTCTGATGGCGCTCGGCGTGGCGGCGGGCGTGGCGGCATGATGGCGGCAATGATGGGCGGGGGACCGATCGGAGGGCGCTGGGGCCTGGGAATCTTCCACACCGCGCAGTTCGACAACCGCGTGCTGATCGCGCCAGGTGGCCCCGAGCTCGATCTGCTGGGGGGCGATGCGCTGGGATCGTCGGGTTCGCCGCGCCACAAGATCGAGTTCAACGCCAACCTGTTCTACAACTGGGTGGGGCTGTTTGCGCAGGGAACGTGGAACGGCCCCTATGACATCAATGGTGCCAGCAACCTGCGCTTTGGCGCGCTGGGCAAGGTCAATCTCAACCTCTTTGCCGATTTTGGCCGCCAGAAGAAGATCGTCGAGAAAGTGCCGTTGCTCAAGGGTGCGCGGATGTCCCTGCGGATCGAAAACCTGTTCGATGCGCGCCAGAGGGTGACCGACGCAGCGGGCGCGGTGCCCTTGGCCTATCAGCCCGATTATCTCGATCCGCGCGGGCGGGTGATCTCGATCGAGCTGCGCAAGATGTTCTGACCCCCCGGCCAGGCGATCCTGGCCGGGGAGCGCAGCGTTACGCGGGCGAGTGGAACACCGCCAGCAACAGGTGCAGCGTCAGCGCCATCAGCGCCAGGCTCGACAGCGCGAATAGCGCGAAGCGGATCATCACCCGGTTCGAGGTTGCCTGAACCAGCGAATGAAGCACCCGCAGCACGACATAGACCCAGGCAAGTTCGGCGTTGAGCCCATCGCCCTGGCCGATCAACGCCAGCGCCAGCGCGACGGCATAGAATACGGTCGGCGCTTCGTGCAAGTGATTGTAATTGTGCGCGATCCACTGGACCTTGGGGTCGATCACCGCATCGAGATCCTTGCCCGATCCGCCGACCAGGTTCTTGGAATCGATCCCGGCCTTGTTCATCGCCGGAATGCGGGTGACGTACATCCAGATCCACATCACCATGGTCCAGCCGGCAAGAACCGCCAGCGGCTTGAGGATTTCGGCTCCGATCATGCGTTTCCTCCCATCGAAAGTGCGGTCAGTTCAAAGGCGTGGATCGCCAGCAGCAACATGCACACCGTAGAAAGCAGGAACAGCGTAAAGCGCACCGGAATGGTGTTGACCGTGGCCTGCCACAGCGAATGGATCACCCTGATCGCGACATAGGCCCAGGCAATCGTGATATCGCCCGCGTTGGGGCCCATCAGCGCCAGAATCACCACCGTCGGATAGAAAATCGTCGGCTGTTCCATCAGGTGGGCGTAGTTGTGCGATTTCCACTGCACTTTGTCGGGCAGCACGCCTTCCAGGTTCTGGCCGCGTCCGCCGGGCGGCGCGGTCTTGATGCTGGCTCCCAGCTTGGCCATCGCAGGAAAGCGGGTTCCCGCCGTCCACAACAG
>JAKOWQ010000095.1 GCA_029781465.1 Pseudomonadota bacterium | reverse complement strand
CGCACATCGCCATCGAAGAAGGCCCGCAGATCGTCCATGCCGTACTTGAGCATGGCAAGGCGATCGACCCCGATCCCGAATGCAAAGCCCTGCCACTCGTCGGGATCGAGCCCGCCGGCCGCGATAACCTTGCGGTTGACCATGCCGCTGCCCAGCAGCTCCATCCAGCCGTGGCCGGGCGCATCGCCGCAGCCGCCCAGCACGCGCCGTCCGTTCACCAGCGCAAAGCCGACATCGACCTCCACCGAAGGCTCGGTGAAGGGGAAGTAGCTCGGGCGCAGCCGCAGCACGATGTCCTCGCGCTCGAAGAAGGCCTTGAGGAAGGTCTCGAGCGTCCACTTGAGGTGCCCAAGGTGGATGCCCTTGTCGATCACCAGCCCCTCGACCTGGTGGAACATCGGGGTGTGGGTGGCGTCGCTGTCGCTGCGATAGACCCGCCCCGGGGCGATGATCCGGATCGGTGCGCCCTGTTCGAGCATCGAGCGGATCTGCACCGGGCTGGTGTGCGTGCGCAGCAACATCCGTCTCCCCTCGGCGTCGCTGTCGGGGAAGTAGAAGGTATCGTGCATCGCCCGCGCCGGGTGGCTCTCGGGAATGTTGAGCGCGGTGAAATTGTGCCAGTCGTCTTCGATCTCGGGACCAGTGGCGACCGCGAAGCCCAGGTCGGCGAAAATCTCCGCCAGCTCGTCCAGCACCTGCGAAACCGGGTGGATGCTGCCACGCGGCGCCTCGGGCGCAGGCAGGGTCAGATCGATCGATTCGCTAGCCAGCCGGGCTTCGAGAGCAGCGCCTTCGAGCGCGGCCTTGCGCGCGGCCAGGGCATCGCTAACCCCTTCGCGCAGGGCGTGAATTTGCGGGCCGGTGCTCTGCCGCTCCTCGGGCGACATCGCGCCGAGGGTCTTGAGCAGCAGCGAGACCGAACCCTGCTTGCCCAGAAACTCGACCCGCAGCTTCTCCAGCGCGTCGAGATCCTGCGCGGCGGCAATACGTGCCAGCGCCTCTTCACGGGTAGCTGCGTAATCCACTTTCGTTCGGTCCGTTCTTGTTACCATAATCGGGAAACAGGCGAGCGCGCCTTTAGCCACGCCGAACGCGCCTGCAAAACCCTAAATCGCCAGCAAGGGCTCAGGATGCGGCGGCGCTACTGCCCTCGGGCCGGTCGAGCGTCTGCACCGCAGCACCGTGGACGCGGGCGCGCTCGTGCATGAATTTCTCCAGCACCGGGTGCGGGCGGGCAGCATATTCGCGCGGGGTCATGCCCATGAATTCGTGGAAATCGCGCACGAACTGGGCCTGATCGTGGTATTGTCCGTCGATCGCCCCGATCCACTTGAGCGATGGATCAAGCATGAATTGCGCCAGGCTGCGCATGAAGCGCTGGCGGCGCAGCAGCAGCTTGGGGGAGAAGCCGAATACCTTGTCGCAGGTCCGCTCGATCGTGCGCTGGCTGAAGCCCACCCGCTCGACCAGTTCCGAAACGTTGGACAGCAGCGGATCGATCAGGGCGCCGTGAATCGCCATGATTCGTGCCTCGTCAAAGCCGCGCGGTTCGGGAATTGAGCGGAAGAAGCGGATGATTCGTTCCTTTTCCGCATCCTCGTCGGGCCCTGGGCCGAACAGCGAATCCGCCAGTGGAACGAAATGGGAAAAGGCCGGGTGATCGTGCCCGTCGGCGATCAGGTTGGCATGATCGGACGCCGGAGCGCCAACAAACCGTGCCCAGCCCAGAGGCAGCAACCCGATCCCCCAGAACCGGGTAGTTCCGATCGCGAAGTTGGCGCTGCGACTGCTCGGTCCCGTGGCGACAAAGCTCTTGCCCCTCAGCTGCTTATCGGGATCGATCCAGCTGTCGGGCGAGGCGCCGCGAAAGAAGCGCAGATTGGCCCATTCGGGCTGGAGCGAATCCTCCACCTGAACCCCTTGCGGTGTTTCGATCTCGGTTATGTAGAAGGTGGTAAAAAAGCGCCGCAAGTCTTCCGGCGGCGCGTGGAAACGCACCCTGACGCCTGCTTCAACCGACACCGAAGAGCTCCCCGTGGGATTGTCGTTGATCGAATAGTGCTTGCTGTTGCGAGGCTTGGCAAGCGCCGATTGGTGCGATCAAGGCCGGTGCAGCGCTTGCACCGCCTCGCCGGCCGCTGCAGCCCGGGCGCGTGCAGCCGCGCGCAGCACCGGATGGTCGAGCAGGGCATAGCTCGACGGGCTCATGCCCATGAAGCGCTTGAAGTCGCGCACGAAGTGGGCCTGATCGACATATTGCCAATCCAGAGTGCGGATCCAGGTCAATGTGGGATCGAGCATGAATTGCGCCAGGCTGCGCAGGAAACGCTGGCGCCGCAGCAGCAACTTGGGGGAAAAGCCAAAAGCGCGGAGGCTAAGCCGCTCGAGCGAGCGGGGGGAAATGCTCAGTTGCTCGGACAGGTCTGACACCGAACCGGCCTGGTTGTCGATCAAAGCACCATGGGCGGTGCGGATCCGGTCCTCGTCTTCATGCGGATCGCGGCGGTTCAGCAGATCGAGAAAGAAGGAATCAAGTCGGCCGGCCTCACCCGCAGGATCGGCGCTGGTCGCAAACAGGCCGTCAAACAGCGGCGCGAACGGAGCGAAAGCGGTTCCGTCCCGGGGATCGCAATAACGGTCTGCAAAATCGGCGGCGGGAGCATCGAGGAAGCGCAGCCAGCCGAGCGGCAGAATCCCGACACCCCAGACCCGGCAGCGGCCCATGCGGAAATGGGCCGAATGGCTGGTAGGCCCGGTTGCGATCATCTGACCCGCCGGGCGCACGGCGTCGGGGCCGATCGCCGCGCTGCACACATCGCGGTCGAAGACGCGCAGGTTGGCCCATTCCGGATGCAGCCAATCCTCGATCTCCTGACCGGCGGGCACATTGACTTCGGTAAGGTAGTAGGTTGAAATATAGGGAGCCAATTGCGGCGCCGGCATGAAGAAACGCACGCCAACCGCATCGCCGAGCACGGGCCCGGTCAAGACTTAACACTCACGGAAAACACGCGACCATTCCCCCGGGTCGAATCACAGCACCGGCGAAACTAGTCAGGCAATCGCACCGGGGGCAAGCCTTACTTGTGGCCCGGAACGGGAAAGGGCGCGGACGATATGCTCGTCCGCGCCCTTTTCGATTTCAGCAACGGCGCCTCGCTCAGGCCAGCGCCGCCTTCGCCTGAGCGATCACGGCGGCGAATACGCCGCCTTCGTTCATCGCCAGATCGGCCATCGCCTTGCGATCGAGCTCAATCCCGGCCAGCTTGGCGCCGTGGATGAACTGCGAATAGCTGAGGCCTTCGGCGCGGACCGCGGCGTTGATGCGCTGGATCCACAGGGCGCGGAAAGTCCGCTTCTTAACCTTGCGATCGCGATAGGCGTATTGGCCGGCCTTTTCGACCGCCTGACGCGCAACGCGAATGGTGTTCTTGCGGCGACCGCGATAGCCCTTGGCCTGGTCGAGAATCCGCTTGTGCTTGGCACGGGTGGTAACACCCCGCTTGATACGGCTCATTGGTCAGCGCTCCTCAGTTCAGCCCGTAGGGCGCCCACTTCTTGATCACCTTCGCATCAGCGTCGGAGATCACGTCGGTGCCGCGATTCTGGCGGATATACTTGCCGTTGTGGCTGATCAGGCGGTGGCGCTTGCCGGCCACGCCGTGCTTCACCTTGCCGGTGGCGGTGAGCTTGAAGCGCTTTTTCACGCCGCTCTTGGTCTTGAGCTTGGGCATTTTCGTCTCCTTGTCGAGACACGTCCGATCCGCCATGGCAGCCCTAGATGGCCAGGCCGATCATCGAATCCGTGTCGGTGAAGCGCGCGCCCCTAACGGGGAACGGCTGACTTTGCAAGAGCAAGCGCGATTGAGCGAAGCCGCGCGGCGCGGTAACCTGCCGTGACGATGACCGAGTCCGTCTATCTTGCCGGTCGGCTGCTGCTGGCCCTTCCCGGAATGGGCGATCCGCGTTTCGAGCGAGCGGTGATCGCGATGATGGCTCACGATGCCAACGGTGCGCTGGGGATCGGTGTGGGCCAGGCGCATCCCTTGCTGCGTTTGCATGAGTTGCTGGAGGAAGTGGGAATCGAACCCGGTGTGGCGCCCGATTGCCCGGTGCTGGCGGGCGGTCCGGTAGAGCCGCAGCGCGGCTTCGTGCTGCACAGCAACGACTGGAAGGAGCCCGGCACGATCGAGGCCGGGGCGCTAGGGTGCCTGTCAGCTTCGCTCGATGTGCTGCGCGCGATTGCGCAAGGAGTCGGCCCGCAGCGCTGGCTGGTGGCGCTGGGCTATGCCGGATGGGGCGCCGGGCAGCTTGACGGCGAGATGCAGCGCCACGGCTGGTACGCGGCCGAGGGCCGGGCCGAAATCCTGTTCGATACGCCCTCGGCGGCGCGCTGGGCGGCAACCTGGCGCGCCGAGGGGATCGACCCGGCCTTGCTCGCCAGCGAGACGGGCAGGGCGTGAGTTCGGGCTAGTCGACCGCGCCGGCGGCACTCGGATGACTGGCGGCCCAGCGTCCGAACGTGGCGATGATCGCGTAGCAGATCACCGGCACCGCCAGCGCGACGTGCATCGAGGAAAGGTCGGCCACGGTCCCGAACAACCAGGGCACGATCGCCCCGCCGACGATCGCGGTGCACATGATCCCCGATCCTTGCGGTGTCTGTTCGCCCAGACCCTCGGTGCCGAGGCTGAAGATCGTCGGGAACATCAGCGAATTGCAGAAGCCCACCAGGATCAGGGCCCAGCCGGCGAGGGCACCGTTGCTGACCGCCGAAAGCGCGATCAGCGCAATGGCACCGGCAGCATAGGCGGTCAGCACCTTGCCGGGGCGGAACGCACGCAGCACGAAACCGCCGACCAGGCGCCCGATCATCGCTCCGCCCCAGTAGAAGGCTACCAGCTTGCCCGCGCTTTCCAGATCGAGCCCCATCACCCGCTGCTCGCCCAGATAGGCAATCATGTTGCTGCCGATCGCCACTTCGGCGCCGACATAGGCAAAGATGCAGAGCGCGCCGAACTGGACACGCTTGTTGTGCAGGAACAGCCCCAGCGTCCCTTCGACCTTGGCCTCTTCGGCCTTGGCGTGATCGAGCGCGGAACGGAACAGCCAGAACAGCGCGGCGATCGCCAGCATCAGGATCGCCAGCCACATATAGGCTTGGCCGATCGAAGCGCCTTGCTCGACCCGGTAGGCCTGAAGCTGATCGGCCGTGGCGGTGGTGGCGTCGATCGGCTTGGAATCGCCCAGCAGCACCTTGGCGCCGCCATAGACCATCAAGGTCACCCCGATCGAGTTGAACGCCTGGGCGAAGGTCAGCCGCGAGTGCGAGGTTTCGACCGGTCCCAGCGTGGTGATAACCGGGTTCATCGCCACCTGCAGCACGGTGATCCCCGCGCCGATGAAGAACAGCGCGGCCAGGAACCCCGGATAGGATGCGGCCGCCGACGCCGGGATGAACAGGAACGCCGCCGCCGCGATCATCACGAAACCAAGCACGAAGGTGCGGATATAGCCGAGCTTGCTCATCACGATCCCGGCGGGGATCGAGAAGGCGGCATAGGCGATGAAGAAAGCCATCTGCACCAGGTTGGCCTGCGCATGGCTGAGCTGGAACATCGGCTTGAACTTGCCGACCAGCAGATCGTTGATGTTGGTTACCCCGCCCAGCAGGAAGAAAACCGCGAAGGCCAGCAGCAGCACGATCTTTGTGCTGCCCCCCGCGCTTGCGCCCCCCGCCGTGCCCGATCCGACTATCGGTGCCGCCATTTCCCTCTCCTCATTTCTCGTCCCGCTGCTTGCGGCATGTTCCCGGTCCAGTGATGGCGAGTCACACCGCTTTGTCCAGCCGCATACGTATAAGTATCCCCGAAGGAATGGAAGCGCTTCCAACAAACCGCATGCTAGTCACCGCCGGGCCGCACTGTTAGGGCACGGCAAAGCCAGCAGGAGGATAGGATGCCAGGGGTGTGGTTTGACGAATTGGAGCTGGGGCAGCGCTTCGATCACGCGATTCGCCGCACCGTGACCGAGACCGACAACGTGCTCTTCACCACGCTCAGCCACAACCCCGCGCAGCTGCACCTCGATGCCGAATACATGAAGGGCAGCGAGTATGGCCAGGTGCTGGTCAATTCGTGCTTCACGCTCAGCCTCATGGTGGGGGTCAGCGTTGGCGATACCACGCTGGGTACGGCAGTCGCCAATCTGGGCTGGGACGAGGTGCGTTTTCCCAAACCGGTGTTTGTTGGCGATACGCTGAACATCGTCACCGAAGTGCTCGAACTCAGGGAATCGAAATCGCGACCCGACGCCGGGATCGTGACCTTCCTGCACCAGGCCTTCAACCAGCGCGGCGAACTGGTCGCCAGTTGCAAGCGCTCGGGATTGCAGCGCAAGCGCCCCAAGCAGTGATTGCCAATCTTAACCGATCGGTTAAACCGGCGATGAAGGGAGAGAATCGCCGTGTCGATCCTGTATGACGAAGGCCAGCAGGCCATAGCCACCGAAAGCCGCCGCGTGCTTGACGCGCGGATGAGCAAGGAGCGCTTGCTCGCCCTGCTGGAGCAGGTGGGCGAACACGATCAGCCGTTCTGGGACACGGCGGTCGAACAAGGCTGGACCGCGCTGGCGATTCCCGAGGAGCATGGCGGACTGGGGCTGGGCCTGACCGAGCTGGGGCTGGTCGCTCAGGCCTGCGGCGCGGCGACGGCCGGGGCCCCGTTCCTGACCTTCGGCTATGGCGCGGCGCGGGCGCTGATCGATGGCGGCGATGCGGATTTGGCGGCGCGCTGGCTGCCCGCGCTGGCAAGCGGCGAGGCGCTGGGCACCGTGGCCTTTGCCGAGGGCAACAGCGCCCTGCCGCCCGTGCCGACCGTTACCTTTTCTGCGGGGCAGTTGCATGGCACCAAGCCTGCGGTGCCGGGCGCAATCAAGGCCGATCTGGCGGCGGTCTGGGCGAGCCGTGATGGGGAGCCTGTGCTGGTTCTGGCGGAGCTTGCAGGGGCCGGACGCACTCCGGTTTCGAGCTATGACAACAGCCGACTCTACGCCGATCTCGAGTTTTCCGGCACTCCGGCCACCGTGCTGGCCGAAGGTGCGGCAGCGCGGAGCCTTGCGCTCGATGTGCTCGCCCGCATGGCCGTAGTCACCGCGCACGAGCAGGTCGGCGGGGCCGAGGCGCTGCTCCACATCGCGCGCGATTATGCGGTGACCCGCAAGGCCTTCGGCCAGCTGATCGGCGCCTTCCAGTCGATCAAGCATCGCATTGCCGAGATGTATGGCCTGGTCGAGATCGCGCGGGCCAACTGCATCCACGCCGCCGCCAGCGAGGGCGCGGACAATTTTCCTGTCGCCGCCGCCGACGCGCGAATTTCCGCGACCGAGGCCTATGATACCAACGCGCGCGATTGTGTGCAGATCCACGGCGGGATCGGGGTGACCTGGGAGCTTGGCCTGCACCTGCACATGCGCCGCGCGCGCAGCCTCGCGGTTGAGACCGGCAGCCTCTATTTCTGGGAAGACCTGCTGGTTTCCCATCTGGCAGGAGAAGCGGCATGAGCGATCTCGATGCCTATCGGCAAAAGGCGCGCACCTTCCTCGAAGGCATGGCTCCCCGGTATGCCCGCGCCGCGCGGCGCGGCAATTCGGTGGAGCAGGATCTGGCGCTCGGCCGCGAATACATGGCGGCCAAGCACGACGCCGGGTTTGCCGGGATCAACTGGCCGGTCGAGC
>JAKOWQ010000069.1 GCA_029781465.1 Pseudomonadota bacterium | reverse complement strand
GCAGGCGGTCGTTGTTGTCGAGATTGCCGAAGACCAGCAAGGCCGCCCCGGAGGACGTGAATGTATAGGCCGCAAGCGAAGCCGCCATCAGGGCATAGACCAGCTGGAAGCGGTCGCGAAGGGCAACCCAGAACGCCAGGTTATAGACCACCAGCGCCAGGATCAGTCCGGCAAATCCGGCATAGAGCGCGATCAACCAGCCGGTGACCCGGTCAGCCTCGTTGCGGGTCATCAGCGTGGCGCCAAGCAAAACTCCGCGCAGGTTGGCGCTGTCCTTGATCTCGACATGGATCGCGGTGAGCGGCGCCGCATGGGTGGGGATCGGCAGTTCGAAGATTGCCCCGATCGTCATGTATCGCGAGGCCTGCCGCGAGTTGAACGCGAGGCTTGCCGTCGTACCATCGGCATAGCGGAAAACGAACTTCGCACGATCCTGCCACACGCTGGCAAAGCGCAGAACCAGCGGATTGGCAGGGTCTGCCTTGACCGGTGCGAACAACAGTCGGGCCGCGAAATCGCCCGTGCCCAGCTGGTTTTGCGGGCTTGTGCAATCCCATACCGGAGGCGGCGCCAGCACCCGTTCGGCATCGCTGGAGGCCGGCCCAAGCGGAGCGAAGCAGCCTTCAAGCGGGACCGCGCCATGCGCGGCCGATCCGATGCCCAACGCAAGCATCATCGCGGCGAGCAACCGCAGGAACGGCTTGAACAACCCTCTCATGGGCCAGGTGCTAGCCGATCATGGAAAATTTCAGGTTAACGCAAAATCCGGTTGCGAGCATACCAACCGGTCGGTATGCATCCGGGGATGATACCCAACCAGCCCTTTCGCGAACAGCCCGTGGGTGCGCGGGCCAAACTGCTTGAAGCCGGGGTCGCCCTGGTGCGCGAGCAGGGCTTTGCCGCAACCTCGCTCGATCAGCTGTGCCACGCGGCGGGAGTGACCAAAGGCGCGTTTTTCCATCATTTTCCTTCCAAGGAGGCGCTCGGCGTCGCCTTGGCGAACTATTGGTCGGCATCGACGAGTGCCTTTTTTGCCGCCGCCCCGTTTCATCACCTCGACGATCCGCTCGAGCGGGTGCTGGGCTATGTCGATCTGCGGATCGCGCTCATCTCGGGTCCGGCCGAAAGCTTCAGCTGTGTTGCCGGAACCATGGTCCAGGAGGCATTTCGCAGCAGCGCGGCGATCCGCATGGCATGTGGGGCCAGCATTCTCGGCAACGCCCATGCGCTTGAACAAGACCTTTCCGCCGCGATCGCCCGGCACGGCACAGCCGGGGTGACCGCGGCAAGCCTGGCGCGTCACGCCCAGACTGTGATCCAGGGCGCCTTTGTCCTCGCCAAGACCCAGGACGATGAGCACGCCGCCGCGCTTGCGCGCGAGGAGCTGCTGCACCTGCGCCGCTATTTCGAATTGCTGTTCACAACCGGCAACTAACCGGACCATTGGGAGAAACCGATGCCAAGAATGATCTTCGTGAACCTGCCGGTGATCGATCTGGACCGGGCCAAGGCCTTCTACACCGCGCTGGGTTTCACCTGCAATCCGCAGTTCAGCGACGATGCCGGTGCCTGCATGGTCCTGTCCGAAACGATCTACGTGATGATCCTCAACCACGAAAAATGGCGCCTGTTCACTTCGCGGCCAATCCCCGCGCGGGGCTCGAGCGAGGTCGCGCTGGCCCTGAGCTGTGAGAGCAGGGACGAAGTCAACGCTCTGGTTGAAGCCGGCGTGGCGGCCGGCGGGACGGCCGACGTCAACCCGCCGCAGGACCACGGCTTCATGTTCCAGCGCACGATCGAGGATCCCGACGGCCACATCTGGGAGCCGTTCTGGATGGACCCCGCGGTGGTGTCAGGCGCGGAGGAATGAACCTCGCCCCGGAAATCGACGCCTATCACGCCGGATTCGCACCGGCCGATCAGGCGATTTTCAGCTTGTTGCGCGCGCAGATCGACGCCGCCCTGCCCGATGCGGAAAGCAAGGTCTGGCACGGCCACCCGGTCTGGTTCCTCGATGGCAACCCGGTGGTGGGTTACAGCAAGCAGAAGCCGGGCGTCAGACTGATGTTCTGGAGCGGCGCCGATTTTGGCGAGCCCGTGCTGGACGTCTTCGGCGGGAAGTTCAAGGATGCCTCGGTCTTCTACACCGATGCGGCAGCGATCAATCCGGTCGATCTATGCCGCTGGCTCGGCAAGGCCCGCGACATTCAGTGGGATTACAAGCATATCGTCAAGCGCAAGGGCGTGCTGGAACGACTGACGTAGAGGAGACTGCTCATGAGCTACGTCGATGGCTTTCTGATTCCCGTTCCCGAGCAACACCGGGACGAATATCTCCGCCTCGCCGAGATCGCCGCACAGGTCTTTATCGACCACGGCGCAATCCATGTTTCGGAAAACTGGGGTGACGACCTGATCCGGGGTGAGACGACCGACTTCTACATGGCGGTCAAGGCCGAGCCGGGTGAGAACGTGGTGTTCAGCTGGATCACCTGGCCAGACAAGGAAGGCCGCGATCGCGGCAACAAGGCGGCCATGGCCGACCCGCGTTTTGCAGCATTCGGCCCAAACGAGATATTCAACGGCAAACGCATGATATTCAGCGGATTTCAGAACGTTCTTGAAGCCAGGAAACAGGATGGAAGGCCATGACCACTCTGCAAGGCAGCTGGATCTGGTATGAACTGATGACGCCCGATCCGGCCGGATCGAAAGCGTTCTATGAAGCGGTTGTCGGCTGGACGATCACCCCCGGCACCGCCCAGACCAATGATTATGGATTTATCGCCAATGCCGATGGCGGGATGACCGGCGGGATGCTGGCCCTGACGCAGAACATGGCCGATCACGGCGCGCGGCCGTGCTGGCTGGGCTATGTCGGGGTCGATGATGTCGATGCCTCCGCAGCGGCCATCGCGGCGGCGGGCGGCGCGGTGCTGATGCCGCCGCGCAACGTACCCATGGCCGGGCGGATTGCGATGGTTGCCGATTGCTGCGGGGCGCCGTTTTATGTCATGACCCCCACCCCGCCCCCCGGTGGCGGTGAAAGCACCGCCTTCGCCGCGCTGCCCAAGCCTGGCAGCTGCGGCTGGAACGAGCTTTACTCCGATCACCCCGGCAAGGCGCTGGACTTCTACACCCGTCTGTTCGGCTGGACCCTGCCCGACGCGATGGACATGGGCGCGCTCGGCAAATACCAGTTCATCGCCCACGACGGGACAACGATTGGTGCGGTCATGCAGCGCCCAGAGCCAGTGCCGACCCCGGTATGGGCGCATTATTTCTGGGTTGAGTCCATTGCCGCGGCCAAGGCCCGGATCGAGGCGGCAGGCGGTCATGTGGTCAACGGCCCGAGCGAGGTCCCCGGCCCCTTGTGGGTGATCCAGGGGATCGATCCCCAAGGCGCGCTGTTCTCGCTGGTGGGCGACAGGTAACCGGGAATCCGGCACGGCATTCGGCAAGGAGTTTGGGCACGATGGCCAGCTACACGTTTTTTACCCACCCGATGAGCCGCGGCCAGATCGCGCGCTGGGCGCTGCATGAGGCCGGAGCAAGCTACGATCAGGTGCTGGTTGACTGGGCCAACAAGCCCGAGGCGCTGCTTGCCGCCAACCCGATGGGCAAGGTGCCGACCCTGATCCACCACAGCGAGACGGGTGAGCGCGTGATTACCGAGTGCGCCGCAATCTGCGCCTACCTGGCCGAGGCCCACCCCGAGGCGGGCCTGCTCCCTTCGGATGCCGAAATGGCCGATTATTACCGTTGGCTGTTCTTCGCCGCCGGGCCGGTCGAACAGGCGATCGTCACCCGTTCGATGGGCTGGGAATTGCCCGCCGAGCGTCAGGGCATGGCCGGCTGGGGCAGCTACGAGCGGGCGATCGGGGCGCTTGCAGGGCACTTCGCCGATCACGCTTTCGTTTGCGGCAATCGCTTCACCATGGCCGACGTCTATGTCGGCAGCCAGGTCGACTGGGGGCTCAACTTCGGGTCGATCCCGCCGAATGAGGCTTTCGTCGGCTATGCCGAGCGGCTGCAGGCGCGCGCGGCCTACAAGGCGGCCAAGGCGATCGACAACACCCTGATCCAGGACATGCGCAAATGAGCGGCTCCAGCCTGTGCCTGTGGTCTCAGAGCGGCGCCGAGGAGGCGGCAGCGTTCTATGCGGCCACCATTCCCGATACCGCGATTCTGGGGATCGAGCAGGCACCGGCCGATAATCCCTCTACGCCGCAAGGGGCCGTGTTGCTCGTGCGAATGCGCCTTGCCGGACACGACACCGTCCTGCTCAACGGCGGGCCGCGCTTCCGCCTCAATGAGGCGTTTTCGCTCCAGATCCATACCGACGATCAGGAGCAGACCGACCGCTTGTGGGACGCCATCGTCGGCGGTGGCGGCAGCCCGAGCATGTGCGGATGGTGCAAGGACAAGTGGGGGCTTTCCTGGCAGATCACCCCGCGCGCGCTGACTTCCGCGCTGTCCCATCCCGATCCGCAATTGCGCAAGCGCGCGTTCGAGGCGATGATGGCGATGAACAAGATCGACATCGCCGCGATCGAAGCGGCAACCGGGGGAGCTGCCTGAATGCACGAACTGTCCGTCACCCGTCTGATCCAGGCACCGCCGCACAAGGTCTGGGCCGTGATGACCCAGCGCACCAACGAATGGTGGTGCCCCAGGCCGTGGCGGGCGGAGGTCGATTTCGGCGCCCGCAGGGCCGGGGCCATGTCGATGGCGACGATGTACGGCCCCGATGGCGAGGTGAACAAGCACCCCGGCTTCATCCTGGCCTGGGAAGAGGGCCGCCGCTTTGCCTTCACCGATGCGATCGTTGGCGATCTTGAGCCCTCGGGTCCGTTCATGATCGGAATTTTCCAGATCGATCCCGAAGGCGATGGCACACGCTACACCGGCCGCGCACGACACTGGACCCCCGAAAGCATGGCGCATCACCGCGAACTGGGTTTCGAACAGGGCTGGGGCGCGGTCGCCGATCAGCTCAAGGCACTGTGCGAGGAAAGCTGATCAGGCGAAGGCCGACGCTTTCCTGAGCAGCTGCCAGGCCTCGATCACCGCCTGAAGCCGTTTTTCGCTGGAACGATCGCCGCCGTTGCGATCGGGATGCAGTGCGTGGACCAGTTCGGAATACCGTCGGCGCAAGGCGCGGCGATCGGCATCGAGCGGCAGGTCCAGCACGTCAAGGGCGGCGCGTTCCGCCGGGCTGACCGGCCTGCCATCCTTGCGTTCGGCCGGGCGGCGCGTCCGCGCCCGCCCGGAGATCGCTTCCAGAGGATCCTTGAAATCGGCCCAGCGCGGCGCCGCGTCGATCCCCGCGGTGGGCGAAAAAGCGCGGGTTTCGCGCTCCCAGCCGTGCACCGGGTTTTGCGCGCGGGCGATCTCTTCGGCGCTCATCCCCTCGAACCAGTCGTAGCCCGAATTGAACGCGCGGACATGATCGAGACAGAACCAGCGGTAGTCACCCGGACCGTCGAAACTGGCGCGGCGCGGCCCCGGCGCGCGAAATTCGCCCGGCTCGCTACAGCCTGGCGCCTCGCACTGTCTGAGCGTGCCGCCGACGCGGCCATGAAATCGATCCTGCTTCACAACCCTTTCCCATGGCGATTGACTCGCTAGAAGGGAAGCCATGACAGGTTCGCTCGCCCAGGAAATCGAAGCGCTGCTAAGCGCCGCCTTCACCCCGACCCGCCTTGCCGTAATCAACGACAGCGCCCGCCACCACGGTCATGCCGGGGATGACGGTTCGGGCGAATCGCATTTCACGGTGGAGATCGAAAGTGCCGCTTTTGCCGGCGTTTCGCGCCTTGCCCGCCAGCGCATGGTCAATGCCGCGCTGGGGGACATTCCCGGGCAGCGGGTCCACGCGCTGGCGGTGCGGGCCAGGGCACCGGGCGAATGAGCGCGGCGATCGTCGGAACCGTCCTGCCCTCGCTGCAGCAGCTGGGCGGGATGCGGGTGCACCGCACCTTGCCCGCGCGCGGCGTGCCGATGGTCGGCCCCTTCATCTTTGCCGATGTCTTCGGCCCCGCCCCCTTCCCCTCCGGTCCCGGAATGGGCGTGGCGCCGCATCCGCATATCGGCATTTCAACGGTCACCTGGCTGTTTTCCGGGGCGATCCATCATCGCGACAGCCTTGGCACCAGCGCGATGATCCGCCCCGGACAGGTCAACCTGATGACCGCCGGGCGCGGCATCACCCATTCCGAACGTCCGCCAGCGGGTGGCACGGGGGATATCCCGACGCTATGGGGGATGCAGACCTGGCTTGCCCTTCCCGACGCTCTGGAAGAGATGGCCCCGGTCTTCGAGCAGCAGGCGATCCTGCCGGTGGTGGAGATCGACGGCGCGCGGGCAACGGTCATCATGGGTTCGCTGTGGGGCGAAACCGCGCCCACCACCTGCCACGCCCCGGCCATTCATGCCGAAATCGTGCTCTCGCCCGGCGGTTCGATCCCGATCGAATCCGTTGCCACCGAACGCGCGGTGATGCTGGTCGAGGGCGCCGCCGAACTTGATGGCGCGCCGCTTCAGCTCCATGCCCTGCACCTGCTGGGCGCAGGGCATCAGCCCCTGCTTGGCAGCGCCAAGGGTGCACGGCTGATGCTCCTCGGGGGCGAACCGCTTTACACCCCGCGCCATATCTGGTGGAATTTCGTCAATTCCTCGCCCGAGCGCATACGCGAAGCCATGGTCGACTGGCAGGAAGGCCGGTTTCCGCCGGTTCCCGGCGATCCGGACAATGAGGGAGAACAGCGATGACCTTTGCGGGACAGGCGGCATGGATCACCGGAGCATCTTCGGGCATCGGTGCGGCGCTGGCCAAGGCCCTGTCTGCCCAGGGGGCGCGGCTGGTGCTTTCGGGCCGCAACCGCGAGGCGCTGGACGCGGTCGCCGCCGAATGCGACGAGTGCCTGATCCTCCCGTTCGAGACAACGGACATGGCGGCGATCGCCCCAGCGGTCGAGCAGGCCTGGCAATGGTCGGGCGGGATCGACCTGCTGGTCAACAACGCGGGGATTTCGCAGCGCAGCCTGGCGGTGGAGACCGCCTTTGATGTCTACGAACGGATCGTGGCGGTCGATCTGCTCGCCCCGATCGCGCTGACCCAGGCCTTGCTCCCGCTCATGGTACCGCGCGGCTCGGGCCGGATCGCGATAATAAGCTCGATCGCCGGCAAGGTGGGCGTGCCGATGCGCACCGCCTATTGTGCCGCCAAGTTCGGGATCGCGGGCTATGCCGATGCCCTGCGTGCCGAAGTGGGCCACCTGGGTTTGCAGGTCCACAACATCTATCCCGGCTCGGTCGCCACCGATGTCTCGCGCAACGCGCTGACCGCCGACGGATCGCGGCGCGGGATATCCGACAAGGCGATCGAAAACGGGATTGCCCCCGCAGAAGCGGTGGCCAGCATGATCGCCGCCATGCTGCGCGGCGAGCGCGAGATCATCGTCGCCGAAGGGGCCGAGCTGGCGCTGGGCGAGGCCCGCCGCACGCCCGATGCCCTGCTCGACAGGATCGGCGCGATCATGGCCAGAGGCTACGCCGAACGAATGAACGAGGGAGCACAATGACCATGCTCAGAGCCAAACTCCCCAGCGGGATCGAGCTGGACTACGTCGATGAAGGCCCGCGCGACGCCCCGGCGCTGATCTTTCTGCACGGCTTTCCCGAAAGCCATCGCACCTGGCGCCACCAGATCGCGCACCTTTCGGATCGCTACCGCTGCGTAGCGCCCGACCAGCGCGGCTATCGCGGCTCGTCGAAACCGCAGGAGGTCGACGCCTATACTCCCGACAAGCTGATCGGCGACGTGTTCCAGCTTGCCGATGCGCTTGGCATCGGCAAGTTCACCGTGGTCGGGCACGATTGGGGCGGCGCGATCGCCTGGGGCGTGGCCTTGATGGGGCAGATGAACGGACGGGTCAGCCGCGCCGTGATCGCCAATGCCCCGCATCCGGCGGGATTTTCCAGACTGGTCTGGCTCAACCGGCACCAGCGCGAATCGAGCCAGTACATGCGTTTCTTCCGTGATCCGGCCAACGATGCGCTGGTGCGCGAT
This sequence comes from Pseudomonadota bacterium, assembly GCA_029781465.1. Classification (GTDB taxonomy): domain Bacteria; phylum Pseudomonadota; class Alphaproteobacteria; order Sphingomonadales; family Sphingomonadaceae; genus Novosphingobium. The sequence goes on along the minus strand of JAKOWQ010000069.1, from coordinate 524 downwards.
TTCGGGCTGGGCGGGATGCTGATGAAGGCCTTCGAGGGACGCGGCATGGGCCCTGACACGATGGAACCGGAAGAGCGCGCCGCCCTGCTCAGGGACTGGGAAGACCGCGACGCGGCCTTTGGCATGCTCAACTGGTACCGCGCCAGCCCGCTCTATGTCCCCGCGCTCGACGAACCCTACGAAATGCCAGCAGACAAGGCCCCGCCCCCGGTCCCACCGCTGACCATTCCCACGCTGGTGATCTGGGCGCTCGACGATCTGGCCCTTCCGCCCGAGAACCTGGAAGGGCTCGATACGCTGGTGCCCGGCATGGAGCTGGTCGAGGTGCCGGGCTGCGGCCATTTCGTACCCTGGGAAGCGCCCGCTGCGGTCAACGCGGCGATGGATTCCTTCCTGACGCGAACCGATGGCGCCACCTGATCCAGAGCGCCCCGGCGGGATCGGCGCGGCCGTTGCCGCCGCCAACAGGCGCGCGCGCCATTCGATGCTGCGCAACCATGGTGGCGGACATGCGCCGGTCAGCT
>JAKOWQ010000068.1 GCA_029781465.1 Pseudomonadota bacterium | reverse complement strand
AAGGATTCTCACCGCCCGCTCTCCGCGCTGCCGACCGCATTAGCCCGCGCGATCCCGCCGCTGCCCAGCCCCGCCGAGCGGCGTAAGCCGAAAGCCTTAGCGGTCGCACGCTCAGACGCTTGGTCAAGTCCGCCACCCCTGATGGGTAATTTAGGGGCGGTTCAACGGGCTGTCCATCATCGCACAAGGACTTTTCGCGCGAACGCAGTCGACAGATCCGGCCAGCCGGCGTTGACCACTCACCGCGACCGCAACGCACTCTCGACCCGAGCGATCAGGCGACGACCGGCTGGCCCAACGCCGGCGCACTCGGCGGCACCCGGTATAACACCAAAGTACTGTGTCGAAGCGGACAATTCACTGGTGCTGCGGCGCGCCCGACACCGCGCGGCGGCAATGGCGCGCAGTCGGTCCGATGGCGAGACACGCCGATGCCAGGGTCACTGCCGCAAGAAGTTTGCAAGCTCGCGATCCAGGCCGTTGACATGGTTGGCAACCCAGTTGAGCAGCAGCAGGAGGGTGGCTTGGTCGATAGCGACCTCGCCGATCTCCAAACGGCGGATCATCCGCGCCAGCTCGTCGAGAAAGCCGTCATGCGCCCATTTGTGGATGTCATAGCCACGGTAGCGATGGCGCAGCATCAGCCGTTCTTCACGGTCGAAATGGCCGCGGGCGTATTCGGCAAGTTCGGCCAGCGTGTGGCTGACCGTCTGCTCGCCGGCGCCCGCTGCTATGCCCGTCTCGAGGTGGGCGATGATCTCGAACAGATGCTGGTGATCGCGATCGATCGCCTCATGGCCGACCGACATCTCGTCGGACCATTCAATCGACATGGTTCCTCCGTGGCCCCGCGACGCCGGACCTCCTCGAGCCCGAGGGCGACATTGCTGCGACGGGCCGGTGCCGCGCTGCGCTGCGCTGCGCAACAATCCCACAGCAACAATCCTTGGGGCGAGCAACGCCGCTGTTGGCACTGGATGCCCGCACGAAATCAAAGATGGGTTGCGACTCGTCCGGATCAGCCTTGCGCGGAGGGCCATAATGCCCCACCCGATCACAGCGCGCCGGAATGGGGATCGCTGTAATCGGCTTGCCCGTTACCTGACCGATCGGCGAAGGCTTCGGGACATGTCGTCCACCACTGCCAAGTCGTCCACCACTGTGAACAGGCACGCCTATGCCGAGTTGGCTGGCAGTTGAGGCGAGACTCCGGCGTCCGGTTGAATTTGGCCCGCACAGCGCCCGGCAAACTGATCTAGTCGGCGAAGGCGCATTGACCGCTGGCGCAGGCCGGCAGGCCGCACGGGGTGGCTGCCGGCTCGGGCGCGCTGTTTCCGCCCAGTCGTGGCGCCATGATCGCCTTTTCGATCCCGCCGCTGCCGCATTCCGGGCAGGTCAGTTCGGATTGGCGGTGGTCGTAATCGGCCATGCTGGCGAACCACTCGTCGAATTCATGGCCATTGCCGCAGCGCAGCGCGTAGCGGATCATTCCCCGATCACTCCACGGCGAAGTCGTCGCCTACCAGCTTAGGCCGGCCCCTGCCGGCGGTTCAACTCTCTGACGACCGGACCTGCACCGCGCCAACCCGATCGGGCAGCCATCTACCGCGCCCGACCAGCGCCGGCCATCGTTTCGCAGAACCGCCCGGAACGGGCTCGATTCCGGTTGTCCAAGACGACTTTCGCTGGCCGCGGCCACCATGCCATTGACCGGCGGCGCCGGGCGCCCTATGTCGCGCCATCGGTGTTGCTCCGGGGCGTCGGCTGCGGTGCGCCGGCTCCGGGGCCATGGCTCCTGGGCAGAGCTCCGGCTCGATCGTCGGCGCGGCGTCATTGCCGTTGCTTCGGCGTTGCCACACCGTGGGCCATGGCAGCCCGGCCTGGGAGGCAGCGGTTCCACCCCGTTCGCCGCGGCCGTTCGGGCAGAGCTGTTCTTCTCTCTGTTCCGCCGAAAAGGGGACCCGCGTCGATGTCGGCTCGACGAGATCATGGACCGTCGCAGCGCCCGCTGCGGGTTGGCGAGGAGATCCGCCACGCCCTGGCGGCGATCCTGGCGCGCGGTGAACTGCGTGACCCGGCCCTGCAGGGTGTCTCGATCACGGTCAGCG
>JAKOWQ010000064.1 GCA_029781465.1 Pseudomonadota bacterium | reverse complement strand
GGATTGGGCACTGCTGCGAGCCGGCGCTCGGCGTCAAGCAGGGCGGCTTCGGCTTCGGCATGCCGGTGCTGCCCGGCGATCGCCAGTGCCAATCCAAGCTGCGCCAAGATTTCGCCCGGCGGATCCTGTTCGGGGTTCATAGCCGCCGCGGCGAGGGACTTCCGGAATATCGCTTCAGCATCGGGGAAGCGCCTCGCATCCAGAAGAATCCCTCCCAGGCGGTTGCCGGCGGCTACCCGACCGGCGTGGCCTTGCGGGGCGAACTGCTCATAAAGCGCCAGGGATTCGCGCGCGAACGCTTCGGCCTCGGTCATACGGCCCTGCGCTTGGCGCAATTCCGCCAGCCCCGCCAGCGCGTTGGCGGTCTTCGGATCGCCGGGCGCGAGGTATTTCTTGCAGCGATCAACGGCTTCGGTCGCCAGTGGATCCGCTTCAGCGAGCTTGCCCAGATCTTTGAGCACCATGGCGAGATGCGCCATGCTCATCGCGATGTCGGGATGTTCCGGCGGCAGCGCGGCCTTGCGGATTTCCAGGCCCTCGCGCGCCGAGGCGGCGGCCTGTTCCAGCTTGCCGGCGGTCCATTGCGCCTCGGCAAGATTATCCAGCGCCAACGCGATATCGGGGTGGCCCGGCGGATTCGTGATACGCAGATTGGCCAGCACCTGGGCGTACGATGCTTCGGCGTCGCCGAACCGTTGCTGGGCCATCTGCAGCAGCGCGAGGTTATTCAGGTCGGCGGAGATCTGGGGATGATGAGGCGGATAAGCGGCGCGGTTGATCTCCAGCGCTTCGAGCAATAGAGGTTCGGCTTCGGCGAGCCGGCCTTGGTATTCCAGGAGCAGGCCAAGATCACCGACACACTCCGCCAGCCCTGGATCCATGGGCGGGAGGGCTTGGCGGTAGCCGGCCAGCGCTTGGCGAAGCAACGGCTCGGCTTCACGGAACCTTCCGCGTTGGCGCATCACCCCAGCGATGCCGCGCAAACTCGCGGCCGCGAGCGGATCCGGACCGGCGGGCGCGTTCTGACGGATGGCATACGATTCGCGGAAGCTACTCTCGGCCTGGTCGAGCTTGTTCGCCAGCGTCAGCA
>JAKOWQ010000042.1 GCA_029781465.1 Pseudomonadota bacterium | reverse complement strand
GTGCAGGTAGAGCCCCACCATATAGGTCAGCCGATCAGCCGAGGGCGAGATGAACTGGAGTTCTTCCGACCACTGTTCGAAGCGGTCCTCGTATTCGATGTAGATCAGCGACTGCGGCGAATAGTCGGTGTCGTTCGAATAGTCGGCGCGGGTGTTGCGATAGCCGGTGATGCTCTTCAACGTGTAGCCATCGCCGAAGCGGTATTCGAGATCGAGCAGCCCGCCATAGATGTCGCGGCTTTCGTTGGGATCGAGATCGAACGCCACCCGGCGCGGCTCGGGCGCGATTGGCACCGGATAGAGACCGAAGGTATCGCTGAGTGGCTCGCCCGCGAAGATCAGGCTGCGGCTGTTGAGGCCGTCGAAGGCGAGATTCGCCTCGAAATCCGAGCTGGGGGTGAAGCGCAGCTGCGCGCGATAGGCCGTGACATCGCGCGAACCCAGCTTGCTGCCGGTGACGATGTTTTCGACATAGCCGTCGCGGTCGGTCTTCGAGACCGAGAATTTGGCGGCCAGCGTTTCGCCGAGCGGCACGTTCACCTGGCCCTTGAATTCGCGGTAATCGTGGTTGCCGATATCGGCCGAGAAGGTGGCGGCGAAATCGCGGCCGGGCTTCTTGGTAATCAGGCTGATCGCGCCCGCCACGGTGTTCTTGCCGAACAGCATGCCCTGCGGCCCGCGCAGCACCTCGACCCGCTCCAGATCGAGCAACTCTTGGTTCACCGCGGGCGACTGGCCCATGTAGACCCCGTCGACATAGACCCCGACGCGGCTGTCGAAGCCGATGTTGCGCGAATAGGAGCCGACCCCGCGGATGGTGATCACCGCGCGGAAATCGTTGTGGTTGGAAATCTCGACATTGGGGATGTAACCGGCGATCTCGTTGAGCTCGCGGATATTGGTCTGCTCGATGTCGTTGGCGCCGAACACCGAAACCGCGATCGGCACTTCGGTGAGCTTTTCGGCGCGGCGCGTGGCGGTAACGATGATCTCGGAATCGCTGCCGCCTTCATCGGCGCCAGTCTGATCCTGCGCCAGAGCCACACCTGGCGTGGCGGCAGCGACGAACGCGGCCAGAGCGGCGGTTGCAAGCAGTGACCTTTTCATCCCTGATCCCCCATAGACGATCCGTGGCGAGCGGGCGGAACCGGCGATCCCGCATGACCGACTCATCGCGGCAAGAGCCAAAGTTAATCCGATTAACTTTTGGTTGTCAATCGGCCCGCGCTTGCCTAGACAGGCGGCTCGGCGGTCCCGGCAGGGGCCGGACCCTGCCGACCCGAGGGGCAAGATCATGCTCGATGCCGAGCTCGCCGTTGCGGGCGAAGTCAGAAAGAAGCGCGCCTATCACCACGGCGATCTGCGCAATTCGATCATCGGCGCGGTCGCCGCGCTGATCGGTGAGCAGCGATCGCCCAACATTCAGCTTCGCGACGTGGCCGAGCGGGTCGGCACCTCGCAACCGGCGATCTACAAACATTTCGAAAGCAAGCAGCACCTGCTGGTCGAGGTGGCGATCGCGGGCTACGATCTGCAGAAGCAGTTCCGCGACCGCGCCCTGGCGCTGGCAAGGCCGTCGCCGCTCCACGGGCTGCTGGCGATCGGGATCGCCTACGTCCGGTTTTCGCAGCTTTATCCGGGCTACTTCCTGCTGATGAAGACCTTCGAGACCGCCGAGATCCTCTCTTCGCCGCGCTACCAGGCCCAGCGCGAGGAAACGCTCACGGTATTCGGCGGTCTGGTCGAGGCCTGCTTCGAGCAGGGCCTGTTTCGTCCGGTCGGTCTCGAGCTGGCGATGGCCACCCTGCAGACCGCGGCCTTCGGGCTGGCGCACCTTTACATCGCCCAGCAGATGGAGTTCGTCGCGCCGACGATCCACGACGATCCCGAGCTCGCCGGCCAGGTCTATTGCCTCAGCTTTGCCGGTCTGATGACCCCCGCCGGGCACCGCCTGCTCGAGGAGCAGGGCACCAATCCGTTCCTTGCCGTTCCGCCCATTCCCGACGTGCTCGACCCAGGAGATTGAGATGACAGCAGCTTCGCCGCTCACCCTGTTTGATGTCCTCGGTGCATCCTATCGCGATGCCCTGCCGGTGCCCGAGCCCCGGCGCGAGGATTCCGCGCTGCTGCTGATCGATATCCAGGAGCGTGCAGCGCCCGACCATTTCGCCGCCGCCGCGATCGACGCCGGAATGCCCGCAGCTGAGGTCCATGCCGCACTGGCCGACTATTCGGAGCGGTTCCATG
>JAKOWQ010000016.1 GCA_029781465.1 Pseudomonadota bacterium | reverse complement strand
ATCCGAAGGTCGCGCTGGTCCAGTCGCCCCAGGACTACCGCAACTGGCGGCGGGATATGTTCAAGGCGTTCTGCAACTTCGAATATGCGGGCTTCTTCAATATCGGCATGATCCACCGCAATGAGCGGAACGCCATCATCCAGCACGGCACCATGACCCTGATCCGCAAGACCGCCCTGGAGGAGGTCAATGGCTGGGCGGAATGGTGCATTACCGAGGATGCCGAGCTTGGCCTGCGCCTGTTTGAGCGCGGCTGGGAAGCGGTGTATTGCCCGGAGAGCTTCGGTCGCGGCCTGGTGCCCGACAGCTTCTCGGCCTACAAGACCCAGCGCTTCCGCTGGGCCTATGGCGCGGTGCAGATCCTGAAGCAGCATTGGCGCCACATGCTGCCCGGCTCGACCACCCTGACCGCGGGCCAGCGCTATCATTTCCTGTCGGGCTGGCTGCCCTGGTTCGCCGATGCCGCCAACCTGGTGTTCGCGGTCGCCGCGATCATGTGGTCGATCGGCTTGTTGATCCAGCCGGCATGGTTCGGCTTTCCGCCGACCGCCTTCATCATCCCGACGGTGGCAGCGTTCGGCTTCAAGCTGGTGTGCAATTTCTGGCTCTATGCCTCCCGCGTGCGCTGTGGCCTGGTCGACAAGCTCGGCGCCGCAATCGCGGGCATGGCGCTCAGCCACACCGTCGGCCTGGCGGTATGGCAAGGCCTGTTCACCTCGGGCCGGCCGTTTGTCCGGACGCCGAAATGTGCCGACCGCCCGGCCTTCGTCCAGGGCCTGTTGATGGCGCGGGATGAGATCGTGCTGATGGTCGGTCTGCTGGCCTCTTCCGCCGCCATCCTCATGGTGTTCGGCGCGGACAATCGCGAGGCGCTGTTGTGGTCGGTGATGCTGGCGGTGCAGTCGCTGCCCTATATCGCCGCCCTGGTCGCCTCGATGGTCAATGCCATCCCGCGGCTGCGCTTCCGGCCGCTGCCGCGCCCGGCCTTGGCCAAGCGGGCGGGATAATGACGGGCATCCGGCGCGGCGGCTGGCCGTCGTCGCGCCGGGTGGTTCCCGAACTGGCGCTTCCCGCCAAATAGCCTGCGATTGGCGGGGACTTGTCCCGAAGGACGGATCGCGGAGGGAATGCGGTCGGTTTCGTTTCGCTGTTCCTGGTGCTGGAATCGCCGCGCCGGCAGCGCATATGGCGTGACGACGGCTTGCCGGCACTTCGACCTTGCCACCAGGGCCAGCGGTCGGCAGGGACGAAGCGAACTCGCTCCCGGCGGCGACAGTGGCGCCAGGACTTGGGACAATGGAACAGATCACCATCGGCAATTCGGGCGTGACCGCCTCGCGTATCGGCCTTGGCACTTGGGCGATCGGCGGCTGGATGTGGGGCGGCACCGATGAGCGCCAGGCGATCGCCACCATCCACGCGGCGGTC
>JAKOWQ010000433.1 GCA_029781465.1 Pseudomonadota bacterium | reverse complement strand
GTCCGAGGGAACGCCCGAAACGTCGATGATCGAGATCGGCTTGCCGCGGCTGGGCATGCGGAAGATCTTGGCGATGAATTCGGCCATGGTATCGCCCACCAGCATGCCCGAAAACAGGAACTGGTAGCGCGGATCGGCCTTCAATTCGTCGATCTTGGTCTTGATGCGCATGTAGGGCGCGCTGCTGGTCGCCTTGTCGAGCTTGCCCATCTCGGTGGTGATGAGGTTGGTGAGGTCGGACAGGAGATAGGGGATCGGGCTGTCGACCGTGATCTTGCCCATGCTCTCGGCCAGCCGGTTCTTGGCCCGCGCGGCAAGCAGGCACTTGGAAAGGATGTCCGAATCCTCCTGTCGGTCGTTGCCAGTCGAGGTCAGGAACACTTCGCAGTGTTCCTCGAAATTCATCAGCCAATAGGGCATCTGCAGGTTCGACACGTCGAAGATCATGCCGGTCTGCTTGAAGGCGGCGGAATATTCGCCGTGCGGATCGACCATCACGATGTGCCCTTCGGGGGCATGTTCGCAGATCCGGTGCAGGATAAGCGCGGCGCTGGTCGACTTGCCGGTGCCGGTCGAACCGAGCAGCGCGAAGTGCTTGCCCAGCATCGAATCGATATAGAGCCCGGCGCGGATGTCCTTGGTCGGGAACACGGTGCCGACCTGGATGCTCGAGCGCCCGTCGCTGGCATAGATCTGCTTGAGATCGCTGCTGGTCGCCGGATAGATCAGCGCGCCCGGGATCGGATAGCGGGTGACACCGCGGCGGAACGAGTGGATGCGGCCGGTCAGGCGTTCCTCGTCGCCTTCGCCCAGAAAGTCGATCTGGGCCATGATCCCGCCCGGGGTCTTGGCATCCTGGCGCTGGGTGCGCACCGAGGCGAGCAGCCAGCTGCGCCCGACCCGGATCTTGACCTGGCTGCCGACCTGGCCGGCCAGCGCGACAGAGGGATCCGCATCCTCGGAGCATTCCTGCAGGCGCTGAAGGTCAAGCGCGATCGCGGAGCCCGAACCGGCAATCTCGAGCACGATGCCGATCGGCTCGCGCGCGTTGTCGGGCTGGACCGCGCGGGCGGCCTCGGCCGGGATGTCCGCAGCGGCAGCCGGACGCGCGGCGCCGAAACCCTTGGGACTCATGTCGTTCATAAAACCGGTTCCACCCCTTCGCGCCAGCTCCAGCGCTGACCGAAGTTGCATAGGCTTGGGCGGTTAAGATTGGGCTAAACCAGCGCGAAAAGGCGTCCGGCCATAAAGCCCATCGCCACCGAAATCGCCACCGCGATCAGACCATAGAGAAAGCCGCTGTGCTGTGCGAACTGGGCCACGGCGCGTTCGAAGCCCTGCTTCTTGACCTCGACCCGGCTGATCGCGGAGGCCACCACCCGGCCGCGGTTGATGGCAAAGGTCTCGGCGGTGTAGGTGCCTGTCTGGACGCTGGATGGCAGTGCGATCCGGGCCTGGTAGAGCACCTGCTCGCTGACGCTGACGCCCTTGAAGTCCTGTTTGTAGAGCCCTTCGCGCTGCATCAGATCGACCAACCCGGCCGACATGCGGGTCTGCTCGTCGGGATCGTAGGCGCCGATTGGCGAGAGTTGCAGCCAGGGCAGCCCCAGTTCGTAGATTGCGGCGGTCTTGTCATCGACGACCTTGTCGATCGGGCGCGAGGAGGCAACCGCGAAGAAGGTTGGCGCAGAACGGAATTCGGCGCTTTCCGCGTTGACCCAGACCCCGGCGATGCGCTGCTTCTCGCGCAGTACGATCGAGCGCGTCGGTCCCTTGAGCACCACCACGATATCGTAATCCTGCCCCGCGCGGGTCCCTTCGGGCGTAAGGATCGCGCCAAACAGCAGCAGTTCGGTTCCCTTGAAGCCCTGTCGCATCTGGATCTCGTGCTGAGAGATTTCCGGCACCAGGATCGGATCGCGCGCGCCGGTCAGGAACAGCAGCAGGACAAGGGCGATCAGCCGCCTCACGACGGGGTTACCGTATAGATTTCGTCCGGCCGCCAGGCCAGGCCCAGCGCCAGCCGCAGCGCGATAATCAGCACCAGCGCGGCAAGCACAAAGCGCAGCCGCTCGGCCGGAATGCGATCGGCAATCTGCGCTCCGATCTGCGCGCCCGAAACCGAACCGATCAGCAGCAGCACGGCCAGCACGATATCGACCGCGCGGGTGGTGAGCGCGTGCATCATGGTGGTCGCGGCGGTGACGAACAGGATCTGGAACAGCGAGGTGCCGACCACCACCCCTGCGCTCATCCCCAGAATGTAGAGCATGGCCGGAACCAGCACAAAACCGCCGCCGATCCCCATCAGCATGGTGAGGATGCCGGTGAGTGTCCCCAGCATCAGCGGCGCCAGCGGCGAAATGTAGAGCCCCGAGCGGTAGAAGCGCCAGCGCAATGGCAGGCTCGCGACCATCGGATGGTGCCGCCTGCGCGCAGGTGGTAGCGGCATACCGGCCTTCTGCGCCTTGAGCGCCTGCCAGCTTTCGCGCGCCATGATTGTCCCGATCGAGCCGAGCAATGCAACGTAGAGCAGGTTGATCACCACGTCGATCTGACCAAGCTGCTGGAGCAGCCGGAACAGCACCGCGCCAATGCCTGTGCCAATGATCCCGCCCGCCACCAGCACCGACCCCATCCGGTAATCGACGCCGCCGCGCCGGGCATGGGCGAAAACCCCGGAAACGCTGGCCCCCGTCACCTGACTGGCGGCGGAGGCCGCAGCCACGGTGGGAGGTATTCCGTAGAAGATCATCAACGGCGTGGTGAGAAACCCGCCCCCGACCCCGAACATGCCCGAAAGGATCCCCGTCAGCGCGCCGAGCGCGACGATCACCAGGCCGTTGACCGCAAGGTTGGCGATGGGAAGGTAAACGTCCATTTCTCTGCGATCGGACTAGACCAGCGCGAAGGCAAAAAGAAGGCCGATTTCCCCTAAAATCCGGCGGAAAGCGTCAGGGCCGGGCCGCTGCCGGGCAGCGCTTGCCCAGCGACGCGAAAACGCCAGTCCGCCGACAGTCGCCCGCCGCCCGTACCCAGCGGGAGCGCCAGGGTAGCGGTAGGGCCGACATCGAGACGCTGCGCGCCCTGCTGGGCCCCGCCCCAGGCCCCGGCGCCGGCGCGCAGTTCCAGCCCGCCCAGCTTTGCAAGGGGGCGCTCAAGGCGCGCCTGGCCATCGACAAAGGCGGTGGAACCGCCCCCGCCAACCCAGCCGGCCTGGACATAGGCTTCGCCCCGCAGACCAAGCGGCAGTTCAAGCGGCGGAAATTCGCTGACCAGCGCGGCAGCCGGGCGCAGCAGCGTACCACCGCCAGGCAAGCGCGTGGCGCGCGCTTCGGCCATGGCCACAACCGGCAAGGACTTGAGCGGGCGAAGCGCCAGACCAGCGGCAAGCTCCTCTCCGCGCGGCGCCCGCATCGCGCTTGTCACGCGCAGATAGGCCACCGGGCGCGCCGGGCTCGATGGCGCAAGCCTGTAGCGGACCACGGCGCCCAGCTGGCTCGCCCCGTAAGCGCCGCCGGGCCAGGCGAAACCGCCAGCCGCCAGGCCGTTGCCGCCGCGCCGCCACAGGATCCAGCCATCCGCCGACCAGCGCGAAGCGGCAGCGGTATTGGACCTGGCTGGAGTTGCTGGCACAGGCTGCGAAGCGCGCAGCATTTCAGGCGGCTGGGGAATCGCCGCGGATGCCTCCGGCGGAAGCGGCACCATGGAGAGCCCGGCAAGATAGAGCATCTGATGTCCGCCCGCGATGCGCGGCGGGGTGGCGGCATTCTCGATCGTCGGGGCCGGAGCGGTTAGCACGGGCACCTGCGGCGCGCGGACTGGCAGCGAAGGTTCGGCGGACCGCGTCGTGGCGGCCGCCGAGGTGGCCGGCGCGGGGGCGGTCGCCTCTGCCTCGGCAAACGCCGCCTCCGGTTTGGCCTTGCCGCGTGCGGTCGGGGCCGCAACGCTCTGCGCCAGTTCTTGCGGCGGAACCTCTGGGCCTGTCCACAGCGCCGCGCGCACCGAGACCCAGCAGGTCAGGACCAGCACCAAGGCCAGCACCGGCTGGCCACGCCGGGTGCGGGAACGGCTCACGACCGCAGCTCCGCGGAGCGGGCGAAGGCAGGATGGGTGCTGTGTACGGTCTTGTCCCAGGTGACGGGGCGTCCGCCGAGCGAGCGGAGATAGGCCGCCAGCGCCCGGCGACCCGACATGATCGCGATGACATTGGCCACCGGGATCCGCAACACCGCATGCAGCCCCTGGGCAAGGCCGTATTCGCGCGCCGTGAACAGCACACGCAGCACCGCCCGCCAGACAAAGCCGAACATCGCCGCACTGACCAGCACCCGGACCGCACCGCTCGTCTCCAGCCGCACCGGCAGGCCAGCCACTTGCCCACCGATCAGCACCGCGTCGATCACCAGCAAGAGATAGGCTGCGGCCAGGACCAGCGCGGTGAGCGGCCCGCGCCGGTCGCGCAGCGCCATCCACAGCTCGATCGGATGCGACGACCAGCCCAACCGATCCCAGGCCTGAAAGGCGATTCCGTGGACCCAGCGGGTCTTCTGGCGCACTGCGGTTTCAAGCTCGGTGGGGAAATGGCTGGCGGTCGCCACCAGCCGGCCTTCGCAATCGCGCAGGCGCAGGAAGGTGCTGCCCCGGCCCATTCCCGACAGCTCGATCCCCAGTTCATAGTCCTCGGTCAGGCACTCGGGCGCGAAGGGCCCTGCCTCTCCTTCGGCGCGGCGGCGTTCGGCCAGCGCGGTCAGCGCACCCCGGGCAAAGCCGCAGCCCACGCCCGCGGCCGGGATCGCCGCGCCAAGGGCCGAGCGCACCACCATCGCCTTGGCGTGGGATTCGGCGAATTCGTCCGCATAGTGCCCCGCCACCCAGGGCGAATGCGGCTGTTCGGCCGGCCGCACCGGCAGCTGCACAAAATCGTGACTGCCCAGCGCGGCGTCGATCGCCTGCAGCGCGGCCGGATGGACCATGTCTTCGGCATCGTGCAGCACGACCGAGCGAAATGGCAGGTAAGCGCGTCGCTCGTCGGCGCACAGCGCGGCATAGAGGCGGTTCAGACAATCGGCCTTGGTGGTTGGCCCCTCGGCTCCATGGACCACCAGCCGCACCCTGGCGTCGGCTCCGGCGGCTTCCATGGCTGCCGCCAGGGTCGCCGCGTCATTGCGATAGCAGCCGACATAGAGCCGCAGTTCGCGCTGCGGCCAGGCCTTCAGCATGTGGGCGACGGTCGCCCCAATCACCACCGATTCCTGGTAGGCCGGGATCAGCACCGCCAGCGGTCCGACCAGTTCGGCCCGGCCATAGCCGCGCGGAAGGCGCGGAGTGCGGGCGCGGCCGGTGAGCTTGAGCCACAACCAGGAAAGATCGATCGCGAACTCGTCGATCAGGCCGACGACGAACCAGAACGAAGCAAAGATCAGCAGCTCGCGCTCAATCGGCACGAGCCACTGCAAGATCGACAAAGCCAGCGATTCCTGCCCCGCCACGTCTGCCCCAAGCCCTCCCCCAAAAGCGCGAGAAGGCGAGCCTATCGGCAAACCCGGGGGCTGGCAACGCGTTGTTGCAAACCCCGGTGATCAGCCCAGGAGAGCGGCTTGTCCGATGTAGACCAGCGCGCCCGCCAGGTATCCAGCCAGAGCCAGCAAACCGAATTTCTTCAGATACCAGCCGAACTCGATCTTCTCGATGCTCATCGCCGCGACCCCGGCGGCCGAACCGATCACCAGGATCGACCCGCCGGTGCCGGCGCAATAGGCCATGAATTCCCACAGGAAGCTGTCGGTCGGGTGCAGGTCGAGGCTATACATCCCCATCGCCGCGGCAACGATCGGCACATTGTCGACCACCGCGCTGGCAAGGCCGAACAGCACCACGATCACGTCAAGCCGACCCACGGTGTGATCGAGCCAGGTCGCGGCGGCGGCAAGGATATGGGCGTGTTCCAGCACCGCCACCGCCAGCAGGATGCCAACGAAGAACACGATCGCGCTCATGTCGATGCGGGTCAAGGCATGGGCGATCGCCATGCGCTGGCGCACTTCGTGCGGCTTGCGGCGGTGGACCAGATCCCCCGCCGCCCAAACGATCCCCAGGCCGAACAGGATGCCCAGAAACGGCGGCAGGTGCGTGATCGCCTTGAAGGCGGGAACCGCGAGCAACACGCCCAGCCCCAGGGCAAACATCAGGTTGCGCTCGAAAGCAGTCGTCCGGTCGCCGTTCTCGGCAACCGCTTCCGGGCCGATCAGCGGCTTTCCGCGCAGGACAAAACCCGCCATCACCAGGGGCACCAGCAGGTTGACGATCGAGGGCACGATCAGACGGGTGACGATCGCCCCCGCGCTGACCTGTCCGCCGATCCACAGCATGGTGGTGGTGACATCACCCATCGGCGACCAGGCCCCGCCGGCATTGGCGGCGATGATTATCAGGCCAGCCAGGAACAGCCGGTCCTCCCGCGGGCCGATCAGCTTTCTCAAGAGCGAGATCATCACGATCGTGGTGGTCAGGTTGTCGAGGATCGCGGAAAGAAAGAAGGTCAGCCAGCAGACGATCCAGACCAGCGACAGCAGGCTTTTGGCCTTGACCCGTTGGGTTACCACCTCGAACCCGCCGTGGATATCGACCACCTCGACAATGGTCATCGCCCCCATCAGGAAGAAGGCGATCTCGGCGGTTTCGACCAGCGATGAAGCAAGTTCACCGTCGATCGCCTCGTGGTGCCCGCCGCCAGCCACGGCGTAAAGCGTCCAGAGCAGCCCCGCGCCGACCAGCGCGGCGGCGGACTTGTTGACCTTGAGCGGCTCCTCAAGCGCGATCGCAGCATAGGTCAGGGCAAAAATGGCAATCAGAAAAGTGGTCATCGTTCCTACCAGCTACCGGTGTTGGGCATCGATGCCCAGGGCTCGCGCGGTTCAAGGTGGCCGTCCTGAAGCAATTCGACCGAAATGCCATCCGGCGATTTGACGAAGGCCATGTGGCCATCGCGCGGAGGGCGATGGATCGTATGGCCCGCATCCATCAGCCGCTGACAGGTTTCGTAGATATCTTCGACCCGGTAGGCAAGGTGGCCGAAATTGCGCCCGCCTTCATAACCTTCGGTGCTGCCGTCCTCGCCCGGCCAGTTCCAGGTCAGTTCGACCTCGGCCACGTCCTCCTGCCCGGGGGCGGCCAGGAAGATCAGGGTGAAGCGACCCTGTTCGCTGGAAAAGCGGCGCACCTCGCTGAGGCCGACCAGCTCGAAAAAGGCGATCGTCGCCTCGGGATCGGTCACCCGGATCATCGCGTGGAGGAATTTCGTCACGGCTCGCCCCTCAATTCATCGACAAATTTGCACGGTTCATCGTGCAGAAAGCAGATCTGGCGCATCACGTTCCCGCACCGAGCAGGGAGGCAACCGCCGTGACCGAGACTATCCCCGATGAAACCCCGTCCGCCAACCCCTTGTGGAAGGATTCCACCACCCAGCGCTGGCTGGCCACCGCCGGAGTGATCGCCCTAGGGCTGGTGATCGGCGGATACCAGCTTGGCAACGGGCTGATGCGGGCCAAACAGGCCGAGCGCGCGGTGACCGTGCGCGGCGTGGCCGAGCGCGACGTGACGGCCGACCTTGCGGTCTGGACCCTGTCCTATTCGGCCAGCGCGGGGGACCTCGCCGGAGCCCAGGCCAAGGTTGACCGCGACACCCAGTCGATCCGTTCGTTCTTCACCGAGCTCGGCTTTCCCGCCGATGCGCTCCAGCCCACCGGGGTCAACGTCTCGCAGATGACCGATCAGGGCGTTACCAGCTACACCGTGCGCCAGCGCATCACTCTGCGCACCCAGGACATCAAGCGCGCCGAGGCCGCGGTGCGCAAGCAGTTCGAGCTGGTGCGGCGCGGCGTGTTCCTCGAGGAAGGCTCAGGCATCAGCTATACTTTCACCAAGCTCAACGCGATCAAGCCCGAGATGGTCGCCGAGGCGACCAAGGACGCGCGCAAGGCCGCCGAGCAGTTCGCGCTCGACAGCGGGTCGTCGGTCGGCTCGATCAAGGATGCCACCCAGGGCTATTTCGAGATTTCTGCCCGTGACGGCGATTCCGAAGGCTGGGGGGTGGCGGACAGCCCGTTCAAGAAGGTCCGGGTGGTTACCACCGTCGACTATTTCCTGCGCTGACATGCGAACGGCCCGCCCCGGATTGCCGGGACGGGCCGTCGATCGTTTGCGATTCAGGCTATCAGAACGAGAACTTGATCGAGCCGACCACCGCGTCGTTCGAGAAGCTGTCGAACGAATTGCCATCGACCCCGACGTAGCTCACGCTGGCCGAAAGGTTCTTGGTGATCGCCCAGCTGGCGCCCACCGAGTAGTCAAATCCGCCATCGGTGCTCTTGGCGGTCAGCAAATTGGGCGAGAGAGCGCCCGAGGAATAGCCAAGGTGCGTTGAAAGGCTGATCGGCGTGCCGGGAATCCCCGCGCCAAGCTCGCCATAGACATAGAGGTTGTCGTCCCCGCCCAGCGAATCCTGCTTCCAGGCATAGGCCATGCCGACCTTGGCGCTGACCGGCCCCAGGGTGGTCGAAAGCGAGGCATAGGGCTCGAAAATGTTGGCATCGCCAACATTGCCGTTGAAATAGACGTAGTAGGTGATCCCGACGTCGGCGGTCAGCCCGCTGGCCACCTCACCGGTCCAGCCGGCATAGAAATCGGTCTCGAGGTTGCCGTAGACTGCGCTGTCCTCAAGGTTGGAACCCCAGACGCCGGCATAGAAGCCGCTCGAATGGTTGACCTGGATCGAACCCTGGATGGCCGGATCGCCGTCGGTATAGGACAGCCCGCGGAAGCGGTAATCGGTAACCAGCGAGACGCTGCCGGTGACGGTGATATCGCCGGGGGCATCGGTTTCGTCGGCCAGGGCAGGAGTGGCGGCCAATCCGCAGCCGGCAAGAAGAGTGGCGGCAAGGAGGCCGCGGACGGACGTGAGCATGGCAATCTTCCTTCGATTGTTCGGTGCTTCGTCCCACCTGCGCTGCGCATCGTGCTCCTCGTCGGCGGGAACTTTCGCTGCGCGCAAGGCCCCTAGAACACAACAATGCTGCGCCGCACAAGCAATTTGCCGCATGGTTTGGCTTCTTTGTCATGATTGTGTTGCATTGCAGCAACGCTATCGCGGGGCAGCGGGCATGCCCAAACAGGACATTGTCCGTTAATCCCCCGGGGGTTATAGCACCGCCGAGCGTTCCCCCACGGCCATGCTGAAATCCCTGCGCACCCTGTTAGGCGCCGCCGAGCGCGCACCCCGGGCAAGTATGCCGGAGGGAACGCGCGCCTATGCGATGGGCGATGTTCACGGTCGCGCCGATCTGTTCGCGGCGCTGGCCAAGGCGATCGATGCCGACGATGCGGCGCGCGGCGCGGCGGACAGCCGGGTGGTGCTGCTGGGCGACCTGATCGACCGCGGCCCCGACAGCGCCGGAGTGATCCGCCTGGCGCGCGAATGGCAGTCCCGGCGCAAACTGCACATCCTGATGGGCAATCACGAGGAAATGCTGCTCGACGCACTTGAGAGTGAGGAGGTGCTGAGCCATTTCCTGCGCTATGGCGGCAAGGAAACGCTCCTCAGCTATCCCGTGGACCCGGTCGCCTACACCCGCGCCGAACTGGGTGAGGTCATGGCGATGATGCACGCGGCCATTCCGGATCAGGACCTGGCTTTCATCCGCACCTTCGAGGATTCGCTGACCCTGGGGGATTACCTGTTCGTCCATGCCGGGATCGATCCCGATCTTCCGGTGGATGGTCAGCGCCGATCGGACCTGCGCTGGATTCGTGAACCCTTCCTCAGCCATGCCGCCGGCTTCGGTCCGACCGTGGTCCACGGCCACACCATATCCCAGGCAGCCGAGCTGCGCCCCAACCGCATCGGGATCGATACCGGCGCCTGGCGCAGCGGCCGCTTGACCGCCTTGGGGCTTGAAGGAACGGCGCGCTGGCTTATCGAGGCAATTGAAACCGATGGCAGCATCGCCATCGCGCAAAGGAGCATCCGATGAAGATCGCAATGGTCGGTTCCGGCTATGTCGGACTGGTATCCGGCGCCTGCTTCGCCGACTTCGGCCACGATGTGGTCTGCATCGACAAGGATCCACGCAAGATCGACAGCCTCAAGGCCGGGATCATGCCGATCTACGAGCCGGGCCTGGCCGAACTGGTCGCCTCGAACGTCAAGGCCGGGCGGCTGAGCTTTACCACCGATCTGGCTGAGGGGATCGCCGGGGCCGGCGCGATCTTCATCGCTGTCGGCACTCCCAGCCGCCGCGGCGATGGCCATGCAGACCTTTCGTTCGTCTATGCCGTGGCCGAGGAAATTGGCGCCAACCTGCGCCAGCCGGCGGTTGTGGTCACGAAATCGACCGTCCCGGTCGGCACGGGTGACGAGGTGGAGCGGATCCTGCGCGAAAGCGGTACCAGCGTGAATTTCGCGGTCGCCTCCAACCCCGAATTCCTGCGCGAAGGCGCCGCGATCGGCGATTTCAAGCACCCTGACCGGATCGTGGTTGGCACCGAGGACGAATGGGCGCGCGGCGTGATGACCGAGGTCTACCGGCCGCTGTTTCTCAACAAATCGCCGATGCTGTTCACCAGCCGCCGCTCGAGCGAGCTGATCAAATATGCCGCCAACGCCTTCCTTGCGGTCAAGATCACCTTCATCAACGAAATGGCCGACCTGTGCGAAAAGGTTGGTGCCGACGTCCAGGATGTCAGCCGCGGGATCGGGATGGATGGGCGGATCGGCGCCAAGTTCCTCCACGCCGGGCCCGGCTATGGCGGATCGTGCTTCCCTAAGGACACCCTCGCCCTGCTCAAGACCGCCGAGGACCATGAGGCGCCGACCCGGATCGTCGAAGCGGTGGTCAAGGTCAACGATGCGCGCAAGCGGGCGATGGGTCGCAAGGTGATCGAGGCGCTGGGCGGGATGGACGCGGCGCGCGGCAAGAAGGTCGCGCTGCTGGGGCTGACCTTCAAGCCCAATACCGACGACATGCGCGATGCGCCCAGCATCGCCATCGCCCAGGCGCTTGACGATGCCGGGGTAGAGGTTGCCGCCTATGATCCCGAAGGGATGGACCAGGCCGCGCCGCTGATGGCCCATGTTGCGATGCAGCCCAATGCCTACGCCGCGATCGAGGGCGCCGATGCGACCGTGATCGTCACCGAATGGGACGCGTTCCGCGCGCTCGATCTCGATCGGGTCAAGGCAATCGCCAAGGCCCCGGTGCTGGTCGATCTGCGCAACGTCTATGATCCGGCAGAGGTACGGGCCAAGGGCTTTGCCTATTCCAGCGTCGGACGGCCCTGAGGGCGCATTCGCTCCATTTTGGGGGAGGATCGGCTTTGCGCACGGCGCGGGCGTGACTAACGCCGCGCCATGGCGCTCAGCAATGCACAACGACAGGCCCGCTACCGCGCCCGGCTAAAGGCCCGCGCCGCGCCCGAGGCGCTGGGCGAACGGGTACGCGAGGCCGCCGAGACGGCGATCGCGGCGCTGTGGGCCTTCTTCAATCGCCCCGCCCCCGATGGCGAGGCCTGGGGCGATATCGAAGGCTGCCCCACCCCCGCTGCCTACCGCACCCGCCTCGCCGCCGATCCCGGGGCCCTGCTCGCCGCCTGCCGCGACGTTGCCGACTTCGGTAGCGGGCTGCTGATGGATGAGGCGGCGGCGCTGGAACGGGTAATCGCGATTGCCGATGCCCTGGCGCTTGCCAGCAAGGAAGGAAATTCGCCAGGGGGCCTGTAAGCCGGGTTCTGTCCGGCCGACGGTATGCCATGGGGCACCGTATCGGCCGGGGCAGCCATTCCTCTAGGCCGTGCATCGCTGCGCGGCTCAAGCAACCAACCCGGGCGGTCGGGCGCGAAACACGCCTGTCCCGAAGGACGCGCCGCCCCTATTCGGTCTTGCTCCGGGTGGGGTTTGCCGTGCGAGCCCTGTTACCAGAGCCCCGGTGCGCTCTTACCACACCCTTTCACCCTTACCTCACGAGTGAGGCGGTCTGCTCTCTGTGGCACTTTCCCTGGGCTTCCCTGCAAGCAAGTCGCCCGGCGGGCGTTACCCGCCACCCTTGTTTCGTGGAGCCCGGACTTTCCTCGGCCTTCTTGCGAAGGACGCGGCTGCCCGGCCCCCTGGCGGGTTCCTATCTAGTCTTTCCGCTGTCCCGATCCAAGAGCAAAGCGAACAGGATCGCCGAGCACTCCCCGTCGACCAGCCCGTCGATCACGTGCGGGCGCCAGCGGCGCTGGAACGCGCGCATCGCGGCGGCCTGGTCGGATACGTCGTAACCGAAGCGTTCGAGCGCGAGGAAAAAGGCGCTGTCGTTCTCGTAGGGGCTGGGCATCTGCACCCGGGGGGTGCGCAGTGCCAGGCGGTGGGCGGCGAGCAGATCCCAGTCAAACAGTTCACCGGGATCGTCCTTGCGCGCGGGTGCCACGTCGGAGTGGCCGACCACGTTGGCGCGGGGAATGTCCCAGCGCTG
>JAKOWQ010000428.1 GCA_029781465.1 Pseudomonadota bacterium | reverse complement strand
TACGATCTGGTCTGCTCGATGGAGGTGATCGAGCACGTGGCCGACAAGGATGCGTTTGTCGCCGCGCTCGCCGCCGCGCTGGCGCCCGGTGGGCTGATGGTGCTTTCCACCCCCAACCGCACCGCCAAATCGAAGCTGCTGATGGTTGAAGCGGCCGAGAGGCTGGGCATGGTCCCGCGCGGGACCCACCATTGGCAGGATTTCGTGATCCCCGATGAGCTGCGTGAGCTCCTGGCCGGGGCGGGGCTGGCAATGGGCGAACCGCGCGGCATCGCCTGGTCGCCGCTCAGGGGTTTGCACCTGGCGAGCGATCTGGCGCTCAACTACATTGTCACCGCTACTTCGGCGTAATCGCGAGCAGGATCCAGGAGAGCCCCGTGGCAACCGCAAACAGCGGCCACGACCAGTAGAACGCATGGGTGTCGATTGCGAAGCGGAAGATGTTGAGCCAAGCGCCCTTCGAATGGTTCGATCCCAGGATCATGCTGATCACGAAGGTCAGCAGCGAACCGGGCACCAGTGCCTTGACGAAATCCATCGCGGCCTCCTGTCCTCAATCCTAACGGATCGGCGGTGGGCGCGGAACTTATCCCAAGTTCGATGTTAGCGGAAGGCCCCGCAAGCCGGGTCAGCGGCAGACGGGATTGCCCGCCCGGGGCATGGCGGCAAATACGATTGCCTTGGCCGGGACGCCAAGGGCTCCGCCGATCCGCTGCGCTTGCAGCCCGCGCAACCGACCGCTGGGGTCAAGTTGCGGGGCCTTGCCGTTGACCAGCAGGTTGCGCGAATCGAGCGGTTCGGCGGTCAGCGTCCAGCCGGTGCCGCGAGCGGCGAGCGGCAGACTTGCGGCATGGTCCGACGTATTCAGCGCGAGCAGCGCCACGCCGCCGGGCTTGCCGCGCAGACAGTGCGCGAACACCCGCACGCCATCTGGCGCACCGGATGGCGGCGCCAGCACAACCTCGCCCATGGTCTTTCGCCACAGCACCGCCGCCCAGAAGCTTGGGCGCGGGGCGAAGGTTTCGGAATCGAGCAGGGCATAATCCGAGGCGGCGAGCGTGTTGTGCATCACCACTTGAACGCCCTTCTGCGCCAGGACGCCCATCTGGTTGAGGTATCGGAAGGTGTCGAGAAAGCTCGCCGCCCACGGGCTGCCGCCGCAGGCGGCCTGGGCGGTTTCGGTCAGCCACAGGGGCTTGCCCGGTGCGAAGCGGTCGCGCAGCGCCGCGTAATAACCCTGGTCGAGCAAGGTATGGTCAAGCCAGCCCGCGCTTAGCGCCTGGTCCTTCTGCGCGGTGCCGATCCCCAGGCTTTCGCAGCGGACCGAGACCGAGCCGTAGAAATGGTAGGAAAAGCCATCGATCCGGGAGCTGGTTCCTGCGGCCATCGCCTCGATACTTTCGAAGCCGAGCGGATCGCGCTCGTTGGCGGCGGCCTTTTGCCCACCACCCGCTCCCCCGATTGTGCCCGGGCCGAACAGCTTCATCGCGGGCGCCGCGCGGCGCGCCCAGTCATGGAAAGTGGCATAGTCGGCAAGGTAATCGCCGACCTTGTAGCCCGCCGGGAGCGCGGCGAGCGAGGGCAGGTTCGCCTCGTTGAAAAATTCGGCGGCGGCCAGCTCGCCTCCGGCCTCGCGGGTCAGATCGAGCAGTCTCTGCGCCTGATCGCTGCGCCAGCGGCCTTCGCCGTCGCGCGTGCCCGCCGATACGGCGAAGCTGGTCATGATCGGCGCGTCGACCGCGCGAGAAAAGGCTACCACGCCGTGCCATTGCGGGCGTTGAAGGACTTGCCTGAAGCCTTCGGGCGGAGCGGAGAGCTCTTCCCCGGCGGCGGGGACATAGGTGGTGTTGGCCCAGGTTCCGCTGACCCGCATGTAGGCCGGGGCGAGCAGCCGGGCCGCCGCGCGAAGCCGCGGGTTGGCAAGATTGATCGGCGGGCGCTGACGATAGACCTCATCCTTCGGCCCGCCATAGGGCGCCCAGAAGCGCCCTCCGGTAACCTCGACCATCTCCACATTGTAGGATTGGAAGCGCGGGTCGACCCGCGCGACCTGCGGCAGGGCGGCAAGGTTCCAGCCCGGCGCGGTCGGCTTGGCGTTAGAAGCGCTACCAATGGCGGTGGCAAGGGCAAGCACGAGCACGAAGGGTGTGGATTTCATCGGGCGTCTTCTCCTTGGGCTGTCCGGCCGGAAGCCAGGTCAGCCAAAATCCGGCGGACCTGTTCCTCGCGTTCGCTGAAGCTGCCGCCAATCCGGCGCCATGGCACGTCGGCGCGCAGCAACATGTCTTCGGCGAGCGCTGCGAAGCGATTGCGCAGAGGGGCCTTGCCGAAAAAGCGGGTGCCATCGTCGATCCACGGCACATCGGGCGCGAACAGCAGATAGAGATCGGCCTTGGGGTAGGCCAGCAGCGCCTCGGGAACCGTGCCGAACAGCATCTCCGCCCAGGCGGCGGTCATCAGCTGGTCGGTATCGAGGATCGCCAGCGGCGGATGCGAGGCAAGAGCCGCTTCGACGGCGGCCCGCTGCCCCTCCGCGATCGCCAGCAGATCATCCATCGCCAGGTCGGTGCCGCGCTCCTCGCAATAGGTGCGCCCATATTCGGGCACCCAGGGCACGCCCAGATCGCGGCTGAGTTTGCTCGCCAGAACGGACTTGCCGGTACTCTCGGCCCCGTGGAAGCAGACCGTCACCGTCATGCGGCGGCCTTCTTCCATTCGCGCAGGCCCTGCACGGAAAGGATCAGGAACACCAGATAGAGAGCGGCGAGGAAATAGAGCTCGCGGTTGAGGTAGAGCGCAATCGAAACCACGTCGATCGCCACCCACAGCACCCAGTTCTCGATCCGCCGCAGCGAGAGCAGGATCTGCGCGGCGATGCTCGCCCCGGTTACCGCCGAATCAGCGAAAGGCAGCGCGGCATTGGTGAAGCGGTGCATGATCCAGCCGAGCGTAAGGCTGAGCGCGGCGGTGGCGGCGGCCCATACGAAGCGCGCCCTGTCGCTCATCCAGCCGACGGGCACCGCGTCTTCCTTGGCGCCCTTTGCCCGGCTCCACAGATACCAGCCCCAGCCATTGACCACGAAGAAGAACACCTGCAGCCCGGTTTCCGAATAGAGCCGCTTTTCGAACAGGGTGATCCCGATCAGCGTGACCATCGCCATCGCCACGGGAAAATTCCACACCGATCGCCGCACCAGCAGCACGATGTTGGCAAGCCCCAGCAGGGCCCCGGCAAGTTCGGTCCAGTTCATCGCCGCCTGGGGATCGATCCGGGGTTGTCGGTGAACACGCCGTCGATCCCGGCGGCCCGGATCAGCTTCCATGCCCGCGCGATGTCGCCCGGCGCATTGGGGTCGCTGCCCCGGCGCAGCAGCGGCGGCAGAAAGCGGTTTTCGCGCCGCAGGGTCCAGGCATGGACCAGCAGCCCGGCCCGGTGCGCCTCGGCCACCAGCGGTCGGGCCTTGCCCTGCTCGTCGAGCAGCAAGGTCAATTCCGCCCCGATCCCGTCGGCATGCGTGGCGATCGCTTTCAGCCCCTCGGGCCGCAGCATGGCGGCATAGCTGGTTCCGGGCCGATCTGCCGGACCGCCATCGGCAGAGACCAGCTGGATCAGGGGCAGCGGGGTCATCGTGCGCAGCCGTTCGAGCGGGCCGACCTCGAAGCACTGGATGTAGACCCTGGCGCCCTTGCGGTTGAGCCCCGCCGCGTCGAGCTGCGCGACCAGCAGCGCGGGCATGTCAAACCCGCGCGTGGCCAGATAGGCGGGGTGCTTGATCTCGGGATAGATGCCGATTTCGCGTCCGCTTTCGGCCTGCTTGGCGCGGACCAGCGCGATCACCTCGGCAAAGGTCGGCACCGGATAGAGCCGATCAAAGGCGGTATTGGCCTTGCGCACCGCGGGCAGACGCTCCTTCGCCCGCAAGGTGCGCAGCTCGGCCAGGGTGAAGTCCTCGACGAACCAGCCGGTCAGGGTTTCGCCGTCGATCGTCCGGGTTGCCTTGCGGCTGGCGAACTCGGGGTGGTCGGCAACGTCGGTGGTGCCCGAAATCTCGTTCTCGTGCCGCGCCACCAGCACGCCGTCGCGGGTCGGGACCAGATCGGGCTCGATATAGTCGGCGCCCTGATCGATCGCGCGATCGTAAGACGCCAGGGTATGTTCGGGCCGCTCCCCGCTCGCGCCGCGATGGCCGATCACGATCGTCGCGCTGGCCGGCAGCGCCAGGGCGCCCAGGGCAATCAGGGCGAGCCAACCCCTCACAGCGCCAACGCCCATTCATCGGCCTTGAAGCCGACCAGCAGCCCTCCGGGATATTCGACGATCGGGCGCTTGATGCACGATGGATTGGCGGCCATCAGCGCGGCCGCCTTGGCCTCATCCAGCTCGGCCCGGTCCGCTTCGGGCAGTTTCCGAAAGGTGGTTCCGGCGCGGTTGAGCACTTTCTCCCACCCTGCCGCCTTGCACCAGGCAGCGATCCGCACGGGATCGGCTCCGGTCTTCTTGTAGTCATGAAAAGCATAGGGCACGCCCCGCGCATC
>JAKOWQ010000415.1 GCA_029781465.1 Pseudomonadota bacterium | reverse complement strand
ATTTCACCGCGTGGTCGCGCTCGCCGCCGCCCCGGTTCTGGCCGAGGCCGATTGGACCTGCCGGGTTCTGGTCGGCGGCCTCAAGCCCGCGCGCGAATACTTCTACCGCTTTGCCGATGACGAAGGAAACGGCAGCCGCATCGGCCGGACGATCACTGCCCCGCGGCCCGGCGACAAGCGTCCGATCCAGTTTGCCTTCGTCAGCTGCCAGGACGTCAACGAAGGCAAGCTCAATGCCTATCGCCGGATGATCTTCGAAGACGAGCGCGCCGATCCTGCCGAGCGGCTCGGCTTCGTGCTCCATCTCGGCGATTTCATCTACGAGGTGATCCAGTATCCCGACGAGGTGAAGACCCGCTATGACCGGACGATCTACGAGGTTGCCCGCCTTCCCGCCGAACCGGATTCCTTCAAGGTTTCAAACTTCCACGTACCGCTGACGGTTGAGGGCTACCGCGCGATCTACAAGGGCTATCTGCGCGATCCCGATCTGCAGGATGCGCGCGCACGCTGGCCGTTCGTGTGCATCTGGGACAATCACGAATTCTCGTGGCAGGGCCGGCAGGGGATGGTGCAGGCAGGCGGACCGCCCCGCCCGGGGCAAAAGACAAAGGTCGCCGCGAACCAGGCGTGGTTTGAATTCATCCCGGCGCGCGTGACACCGCCGAGCCGGTCGCTGGCGCGGTTCGGCACGGTCCCGGTCGAGAACGCCGAAATCGCGGAATGGGACGAAAACGGGCTGGGGCTCGAACCCAACAACCTGGCCGCGATCCGCAGTCTGATTGCCTACCGCAGCCTGCGCTATGGCCGCCACCTCGATCTTATCATCACCGACCAGCACAGCTTTTGCGGCGAAGATCCCAGCGACGAGGCCGAGGTCGGGAAGATCTATGATCCCACCTTCAACGGAATGTTCTCGGAAGAGGCGATGATCGCGCTCGACCAGGGTCGGACGGCCGGGAATAGCAATCCACCGGCCACGCTCGGCTTCGGCGATGCGTCGATCGCCAATCCGCGCAGGGACAGAGCGCCGCGCACCATCCTTGGCGTCGAGCAGAAGGCCTGGTTCAAGGACACCCTGCGCAGATCGACCGCGACGTGGAAGATCTGGGGCAATTCGCTCGGCGCGATGGATGCCCGGGTTGATCCGCAGAATCTTCCCGAAGGGCTGCTCCCCAAGGCCTGGCCCGGCGACACCTATGCGATCCTGCGCACCGACGATTTCGGCGCCGCCTATGCCGAACGGAAGGAAATCTACGATCTTGTCCGCGATGCCGGGATAACCGGTTTCGCCATCGTCTCGGGCGACCGGCACAGCTTCTGGGCCGGCTATGCCGCCGCCGAACTGCCGCCGCGCACGTTCGAGCCGGTCGGGCTTAGCTTTGTCGGTGGATCGCTGATCAGTCCCGGAGCGATGGAAGCCTTCGAGCACGGCTTCAAGAAGCCGAACCCGTTGCGCCCGCTCTATCTTGCCAACCGTCCGGGCGCGGCGAAGCCCGACTGGACCTACAACATGACGCTTCTGCACGGGGTCCGTGCGTCGCTAGAATACGCCAGTTCGTTCGATCTTGAACGGGCCAGGGCGCTCCGCAACCCGGACCTTGCGCCGCATCTGGCGTTCTTTGACGCGGGCGGGCACGGCTATGCCAAGGTGCGGCTGACCGGGGAGGCCATCGCGACCGAATTCGTCTGCATCCCGCGCCCGATCGCCCGCAGCGAGAGCCCGGACGGCGGGCCGCTGCGCTACCGTGTGGTCCATAGCGCGCCGCTTTGGCGCGCGGGGGAGCGGCCGCAAATGGTTCAGCGCGTGATCGAAGGCGATATCGGGCTTTCGCGCTAGATTGCTGGACTTTTCCCCGGCGCGCTGCTTTGCAGCAGCGATGGAAATGGAGACGGTCAGCCTGACGCGCAGCCACTGCGGAACGCAGGGGGTCTACAAGCATCGATCCGGCGAGACCGGTACCGAGATGACCTTTTCGGTCTTCGTTCCCGACCATGCCCCCGCAGAGAAGCTGCCGGTGCTGTGGTATCTTTCGGGACTGACCTGCACCCACGCCAATGTCACCGAGAAGGGCGAGTTCCGCGCCGCCTGCGCCGAACACGGGATAATCTTCGTCGCCCCCGATACCAGCCCGCGCGGCGAGGGTGTGCCCGACGACGATGCCTACGATTTCGGCCAGGGCGCGGGCTTCTATGTCGATGCCACCCAGGCGCCGTGGGCGACGAACTTTCGCATGCGCTCCTACATCGAGAACGAACTGCCCGCGCTGATCGGCGCCGAATTCGCCGCGGCCGACATGGCGCGGCAGGGGATCACCGGCCATTCGATGGGCGGCCACGGTGCCTTGACCATCGCCCTGCGCAATCCCGGGCGGTTCCGTTCGGTTTCGGCCTTCGCGCCGATCGTCAGCCCGCTGAATTGCCCCTGGGGCGAAAAAGCGCTGGGCGGCTATCTCGGGCCAGACAAAGCCGGCTGGCGTGATTACGATGCCTGCGCGCTGATCGAGGACGGCGCCCGGCTCGATGCCCTGCTGGTCGATCAGGGAGAGAGCGACAGTTTTCTTGCAGACCAGCTCAAGACCCCGCTGCTGGCCAAGGCCTGCGCCACCGCCGGGATCGCCGCGACGATCCGGATGCAGCCGGGCTATGACCATTCCTACTACTTCATCTCGACCTTCATGGCCGGGCATATCGCCTGGCATGCCGAGAGGCTGAAGGCGTGAACCGCGCCGAGCGTCTGGCCGCTATTCTGGCCGATTTCGCCAAAGTGGAAGGCGCCCTGCTGCCGGTGCTGCACGAGGTTCAGGCCGCCTTCGGGTGTGTCGACGCGGAGGCCGAGGCAACCATCGCCGCCGCGCTCAACCTCAGCCGCGCCGAGGTTCACGGGGTGGTGAGCTTCTATCACGATTTCACCGCCGCGCCCGATCCGCGTCCCTGCCTGGAACTGTGCGGCGCCGAAGCCTGTCAGGCGCGCGGGGTGGACGCGCTGCTCGCCGCGGCGCGGCAGGCCGCGGGCGAAAGGGTGCGGGTGAAGACGGTCTATTGCCTCGGCCTGTGCAGCGCGGGTCCGGCGGCGCGGACCGGCGATCGGGTCCACGCCCGGCTCGATGAGGAAACGCTGGTCAAGCTGGTGGACGCGCTGTGACCACGGTGCGGATCAGCGATGACGCGCTGGCCCTGGCCTGCGGTGCGGAGGCGGTGGCGGCGGCCTTCGCGGCGGCGGGCTGCACGGTGGAGCGGGTTTCCTCCTGGGGGATGCACTGGCTTGAGCCGCTGGTGGAGATCAACGGCGTGGGCTGGGGCCCGGTTTCACCCGCCCGGGTTGGCGAGATCGTGGCGGGCGGAGCCGATGACATCTGCATCGGCCCGGTTGCCGCGCATCCCTTCATCATCGGCCAGCAGCGGCTGACCTTCGCCCGCGCTGGCAGGACCCGCCCGCTCAGCCTCGAGGATTTCGCCGCTACCGGCGGATGGGCCGCGCTGACCCGCGCGCGGGCGATGGTGCCTGCCGCCGTGATCGAGGAAGTGCTGGCCTCGGGCCTGCGCGGGCGCGGCGGAGCGGGCTTTCCGGCCGGGATCAAGTGGCGCACCGTGGCCGAGGCCCCAGCATCGCGCAAATTCGTGGTCTGCAACGCCGACGAGGGCGACAGCGCGACCTTTGCCGACCGCATGCTGATGGAAGGCGATCCCTTCCAGCTGATCGAGGGCGTGGCGATCTGCGCCCACGCGGTCGGCGCCGCGCGCGGCTATATCTACGTGCGCAGCGAATATCCCCACGCCATTGCCAAGCTGAAGGCGGCGATCGCGCTGGCGGCGGAGCACATCGCTCCGTTAGAGATCGAAGTGCGGGTGGGTGCGGGCGCCTATGTCTGCGGCGAGGAAACCGCATTGCTGAACAGCATCGAGGGCAAACGCGGCGAGGTCCGCGCCAAGCCGCCGCTGCCCGCGCTGGAGGGGCTGTTCGGCTGCCCCACCGTGGTCAACAACGTCCTGACCCTCGCGGCGATCCCGCATATCCTGAGCGAAGGCGGAGCCGCGCTCTATGCGCGGCTGGGCGTGGACCGGTCCAGGGGCACCATGCCGATCCAGCTGGCCGGCAACATCCGCCACGGCGGGCTTTACGAAACCGCGTTCGGCATTTCGCTGGGCGATCTGGTCAACCGGATCGGCGGCGGCACGGCATCGGGCCGCCCGGTCAAGGCGGTGCAGGTGGGCGGGCCGCTGGGGGCCTATGTCCCCCCCAGCCAGTTCGATCTGCCGTTCGATTACGAAGCCTTTGCGGGCGCGGAGTCCCTGATCGGCCACGGCGGGATCTGCGTGTTCGACGACAGCGCCGATCTGGCCGCGCTGGCCCGTTTTGCCTTTGCGTTCTGCGCGGCGGAAAGCTGCGGCAAATGCACCCCATGCCGGATCGGATCGACGCGCGGGGTGGAGCTGATCGACCGCATCCGCGCGGGCGGCAAGCCCCAGGCCGACGCAGTGGAGAGACTCCCGCAGATGCACAATGCCCGCAAGGCCGGACGCAGCCGCGCGGAAGAGCTGGCTCTGCTCGACGATCTGCTGGAAGCGATGCAGTTCGGATCGCTCTGCGCCCTGGGCGGCTTCACGCCCTATCCGGTGCGCTCGGCCTTGAAGCACTGGCCGGGGGACTTTGCATGATCCTCGGCGCGGTCCTCGCGGGCGGACAGTCGACGCGTTTCGGCAGCGACAAGGCGCTGGCCGAATACGGGGGGCAATCGCTGCTGGCCCTCGCGGTCGCGCGGCTTTCCCCGTGGTGCGAAAAGGTGGTGGTGGTCGGGCGCGAAACGGCACCCGCCCCCACCCTGCCCGATTGGCCCCGCGCCGGGATGGGGCCGCTCGGCGGACTTGCCGCCGCGCTGCGTCTGGCCGAACAGGAGCGGTTCAACGCGGTGCTCAGCCTCGGGGTCGATTCGCTTGGACTGCCCGAGAATCTGCCCGAACTCTTGGCCCCTGCCCCGGCCTATCTGGCCGATCAGCCGGTCGTGGGCCTGTGGCCGGTCAGCGCCGGCGCTGCCGCCGCGGCGATCCTGGAAGGACAGGGGCGTCACTCCATGCGCGCGCTGGCCGAGGCGGTCGGCGCAAGGGCCGTGCAATTCGCGGCCGGGTCTGCCAATATCAACACGCCCGCCGATCTTGCCGAACTGGAGAAACGCCGTGGGCTATGAACGCCAGGCCGATTTCGGCACCCCCGAAGTCCATTCCGACACCCAGGTCTCGCTGACGATCGACGGGCGCGCGGTCACCGTGCCGGCCGGGACCAGCGTGATGCGCGCGGCGGGCGCGTGCGGCGGATCGATCCCCAGCCTCTGCGCCACCGACAGCGTAAAGGCCTTCGGTTCGTGCCGGATGTGCCTGGTCGAGATCGAGGGGCGCAAGGGCACCCCCGCCAGCTGCACCACCCCTGTGACCGAGGGAATGGTGGTAAGCACCCAGAGCGAACGGCTGGCCCGGATCCGCCGCTCGGTGATGGAACTCACCATTTCCGACCACCCGCTCGATTGCCTGACCTGCAGCGCCAACAACGATTGCGAGCTGCAGGACACCGCCGCCGAAGTGGGGCTGCGCGATGTGCGTTTCGGATTTGACGGCGCAAACCACCTCGGCAGCAAGCCCGACCTTTCCAACCCCTATTTCCTGTTCGCGCCCGACAAGTGCATCGTCTGTTCGCGCTGCGTGCGCGCCTGCGACGAGGTGCAGGGTACGCTGGCGCTGGCGGTCAACGGGCGCGGCTTTGCCAGCAAGATCGGCGCGGGTCAGGCGGAGGATAGCTTCCTGTCCAGCGAATGCGTCAGCTGCGGGGCCTGCGTCCAGGCCTGCCCGACCAGCGCCTTGATGGAAAAGAGCGTCAAGCAACTGGGCAAGCCCGAGCGCGCCGTCATCACCACCTGCGCCTATTGCGGGGTGGGCTGCACCTTCCGCGCCGAAATGAAGGGCGAGCAGCTGGTGCGGATGGTGCCGTGGAAGGACGGCAAGGCCAACCGCGGCCATTCCTGCGTCAAGGGCCGCTTCGCCTGGGGCTATGCCAACCACCAGGACCGCATCACCCGCCCGATGATCCGCGAGAGCATCGAGCAGCCCTGGCGCGAGGTCAGCTGGGACGAGGCGCTGGGCTTCACCGCTGACAGGCTGCGCGCGATCAAGGCGCAATACGGCGCCCGCGCGCTCGGCGGGATCACCTCGAGCCGCTGCACCAACGAGGAAACCTATCTCGTCCAGAAGCTGGTTCGCGCCGGGTTCGGTTCCAACAATGTCGATACCTGCGCGCGGGTGTGCCATTCGCCCACCGGCTACGGCCTCAAGCAGACCTTCGGAACCAGTGCGGGGACGCAGGATTTCGACAGCGTGATGCAAGCCGACGTGGTGCTGGTGATCGGCGCCAACCCGACCGACGCGCACCCGGTGTTCGCCAGCCGCCTCAAACGGCGTCTGCGCCAGGGAGCCAGGCTGATCGTGATCGACCCGCGCCGGATCGATCTGGTCCGCAGCCCCCACATCGAGGCCGCGCATCATCTGGCGCTGCAACCGGGCACCAACGTCGCCGTGCTGACCGCGATGGCGCATGTGATCGTTACCGAGGGGCTGGCGGACGAGGCCTTCATCCGTGAACGCTGCGACTGGGACGAATACCGGGACTGGGCCCGCTTCGTTTCCGAGCAGCGCCACAGCCCCGAAGCGCTCGAGGCCGTGACCCGCGTTCCCGCGCATGAACTGCGCGCCGCCGCGCGGCTCTATGCCACCGGCGGGAACGCGGCGATCTATTACGGGCTTGGGGTGACCGAGCACAGCCAGGGTTCCTCCACCGTCATGGCGATCGCCAACCTGGCGATGGCAACCGGCAACATCGGGCGGCCGGGGGTGGGAGTGAACCCCCTGCGCGGGCAGAACAACGTGCAGGGATCGTGCGACATGGGCTCGTTCCCGCACGAATTGCCCGGTTACCGCCATATCGCCGGCGCCGAGGTGCGCGAACTGTTCGAGGCCGATTGGGGGGTGAACCTCGATCCCGAGCCGGGCCTGCGCATCCCCAACATGCTCGATGCCGCGCTCGACGGGTCTTTCCGCGCGCTTTACGTGCAGGGCGAGGATATCCTCCAGTCCGATCCCAACACCCACCACGTCGCCGCCGGGCTTGCGGCAATGGAACTGGTGATCGTCCACGACCTGTTCCTCAACGAAACCGCCAATTACGCCCATGTCTTCCTGCCCGGCAGCACCTTCCTCGAAAAGGACGGCACCTTCACCAATGCCGAGCGCCGCATCCAGCCGGTGCGCAAGGTAATGGAACCGGCCAACGGAATGGCCGATTGGGAAGTGACCCAAGCGCTCGCCAATGCGCTGGGTCTGGGCTGGAGCTATGCCCACCCCGGCGAGATCATGGACGAGATCGCCCGCCTGACCCCGTCCTTTGCCGGGGTCAGCTTCGCCCGGCTCGACGCCGAAGGCTCGCTGCAATGGCCGGTCGATGCCGCCCACCCGCAGGGCAGTCCGATCATGCATGTGGACGGATTCGTGCGCGGCAAGGGCCGGTTCGTGGTGACCGATTATGTCCCGACCGACGAGCGCACCGGGCCGCGCTATCCCTTGCTGCTCACCACCGGGCGGATTCTCAGCCAGTACAATGTCGGGGCGCAGACCCGGCGCACCCCCAATACCATCTGGCACGAGCAGGACCTGCTCGAGATCCATCCCGCCGATGCCGAAAACCGGGGCATAAAGAGCGGCGACTGGGTCCGCCTTGCCAGCCGCACCGGCGAAACCACCCTGTGCGCCGAAGTGACCGACCGGGTTGCCCCCGGCGTGGTCTATACCACCTTCCACCACCCCGCGACCCAGGCCAACGTGGTCACCACCGACTATTCGGACTGGGCGACCAACTGCCCCGAATACAAGGTGACGGCGGTGCAGGTTCTGCCATCGAACGGCCCCAGCGAATGGCAGGAAAGCTATGCCAGCTGGTCCGCCAAAAGCCGCCGGATCGCGGCCGAACCGGCGGAGTAGCGCGGTGGATCTTTCGCGCCTGACCTATATGGCCAACCAGATCGCCCGCAACCTCGCCGCGCAGGGCGAGGCGCAGGCGATCGACCTTACCATGCAGCACCTGCGCGACTTCTGGGACCCGCGCATGAGGGCGGCGATCCTTGCGGGAGACCGCGCCGGGCTGGACCCGATCGCCCGGGCGGCGGTGGAGCGGCTGGAGGGATTGCCGGGCCAGGGCTAGATTGAACGGTCGGCTGCTCTCGGAAACCTTGCGCGGATAACGGAACGGCGGAAGGGCCTGGGGTTAGCGGACTTTCTTACGCCTCTTTGGTCTTCGGGAACGCTTCTGGGTGAATGGTTTAGGCCAGAGCATGATCAGCAACATGGCAAGCATCGCCAAGGATGCAAACACAAAGGGAACAATGAAATGCGCAGAATCGACTTCAACTGCAGTGAACATCAACAAGCCAGCGGCCAGAGCAATCAAGCCAGACAATCCATGACGCTTTGTCTTTAGAAATGGGGAGGCCCAAATCGCGTTTGCCCAAAGCGCCAAGGGAGCCAGAAATGCGACAACACCGCCTGGAATTGCATCAATTGCGGTTCGAGCGGCCTCTAACATATAACGAGCATATCAGCCGTTTGAATGGCCGCAATCTTCTCGGCACCGGTCAGTCCGCAACGGCGGGCAAATTGGGCG
>JAKOWQ010000402.1 GCA_029781465.1 Pseudomonadota bacterium | reverse complement strand
GACGATTTCAAGGCAATGCGCGCGGCGCGCCAGGCAAAGCTTGCCAGGGAGGGCTGATGCCCGGAATCAAGGAAGTTCGCCGTCTGCCGTTTTCGGCCGAACAGATGTTCGATCTGGTCGCCGACGTGGCGCGTTACGGCGAATTCCTGCCCTGGGTGGTTGCCACCCGGGTGCGATCCGACAGCGAGACCGAAATGGTTGCCGACATGCTGGTCGGGTTCAAATCGCTGCGCGAGAAATTCACATCGCGGGTCATCAAGGCGCGGCCCGGGCGGATCGAGGTGATCTATCTCGACGGACCGATGCGCGATCTCGACAATGTGTGGGAATTCGTGCCCCTTGAAAGCGGGTGCGAGGTCCACTTCGCCGTGCAGTTCACATTCCGCAACGCGGTGTTCGAGAAGCTGGCAGGGCAATACTTCGATCGTGCGTTCCGCCGCATGGTCGAGGCTTTCGAGGCCCGCGCGGAAAAGCTTTACGGCAGCAGCAGCTCGAGCGCGACCAGCGCGGCCTGATGGCGTACCTCGTCGCGGCTGGTCGCGGCGAAGTGGCGTTCCTCGCCCACGGTCTCCTCGCTTCCCGCCTCGGCCCGGGCGAATACCACCGTTCCGACCGGCTTGAGATCGGTGCCGCCCCCAGGCCCGGCAATCCCGCTGATTGCTACGGCAACCTGCGAATTGCTGCGCTTCAGCGCCCCCTGCGCCATGGCCCAGGCACAGGCGATGGAAACCGCGCCGAAGGTTTCGATAATGTCCGCCGATACGCCCAGCGCCTCGATCTTGGCCTCGTTGGAATAGGTTACAAAGCCGCGATCGAGCACGTCGGAGGATCCGGGAATTTCGGTCAGCGCCGCCGCGACGAGCCCGCCGGTGCAGCTTTCGGCGAGTGCGATCATCCGTCCGGCCTTGCGGTTCTCGTCGATCACCCGCTCGGCCAGCCTGGCCAGATCCTTGGGCAGAAGGCTCACTTGGCGGCGGCCTCGCGCGGGCAGATCGGCATCGACTTGTCCTTGCGCGCAACCACGCCGACGATCGCCATGACGAGTGCAAAGGCATCGTCCGGTGCGATCGGATCGAGCGCTGCTGCAATATCCTGCGCATCGAGGCATTCCGCAGCGGTCAATTTGAAATCCATCTTGCTGGTAAAGATCTCGTCGGCCAGCGGGCGGATCGCCTCGTCGGAAAGCTTCGAGAAGTCGATTGAGTCCTGTCCCTGTCCGGCAAATTTGGCGATTGCCGCGCGCGCCATCGGCCAGGCCGCATCGCGCCCCGCAGCGTAACGCTGCTCAAGCGCGGGAAGGCCGGCGTTAAGATAGTCTCCGCTGGCGACATGGGTCGAACAGGCTTCACCAAGCTTATGGATCGCGCCGGGCGCCATGTAGGCGATCAAGCCCCGCGCTTCGGCAAGGGTGATACAGGCCGCCGGTGCCGCGGCCTGGGCCATCGAAGAAGAGAAAAGAGCGAAAGCCACCGCTCCGCCGATCATCGTCTTGCGCATCGCGTTACACTCCTGAAACTGGTTCAAGTCTGCTGCAGCAGAATCGCGGCCTGGGCTTCGATCCCTTCACCCCGGCCCGCGAATCCCAGCCGCTCGGTAGTGGTCGCCTTGACACTCACGGCCGCGATGTCAACGCCCATGATCCTTGCCAGCGTGGCGCGCATCGCCTCGCGGTGGGGACCGATCCTGGGCGCTTCGCATACGATCGTGACGTCGGCATTGCCGATGCCATACCCGTCCTTGGCGGCCAGTTCGACCGCGTGGCGGAGGAATTGGTCGGACGCGGCGCCCTTCCACTGCGGGTCGGACGGGGGAAAGTGCGATCCGATGTCGCCTCGGCCGAGCG
>JAKOWQ010000401.1 GCA_029781465.1 Pseudomonadota bacterium | reverse complement strand
TCGTGAGCAAGCTGTCCGCCGCGGCCAGCGCGCTCAAGGTCGGCAACGGGCTTGAGGCGGGGACCGAGCAAGGCCCACTGATCGACGCCAATGCGGTCGCCAAGGTCGAGGAACACGTCGCCGACGCGCTGGCCAAGGGCGCCACCCTGCTCGCCGGGGGCAAGCCCCACGCGCTGGGCGGAACCTTCTTCGAACCCACCGTCCTCGCCAACGTGACCCAGGACATGCTGGTGGCGCGTGAGGAAACCTTCGGCCCGCTCGCCCCGGTGGTCCGCTTCGAGACCGAGGAACAGGCCATCGCCATGGCCAACGACACCGAGTTCGGGCTGGCGAGCTATTTCTATTCGACCAACCTCAGCCGGGTCTGGCGGGTGGCGGAGGCGATCGAGAGCGGGATGGTCTGCATCAACTCGGGCATCCTCAGCACCGAGGTCGCCCCCTTCGGCGGGGTCAAGCAATCGGGGCTGGGACGCGAAGGATCGAAGTACGGAATCGACGAATATGTCGAGATGAAATACCTCTGCATCACGATCTGATCAGGCGACTTCCGCTTCTTCCTTGTCTTCCAGCAGCTTGCCGTCGTCGCGCAGCAGCACGTAGATCGCCGGGATCACCAGCACGGTCAGCAGGGTCGAGCTGGCGAGGCCGAACAGCAGGCTGATCGCCAGGCCCTGAAAGATCGGATCGGTTAGGATCACCGCCGCGCCGATCATCGCCGCTGCCGCGGTCAGCACGATCGGCTTGAAGCGGATCATCCCGGCCTCCAGCAGGGTTTCGCGCAGGCTCTTGTCGGGGCTGCGGGCGTGGCGGATGAAATCGACCAGCAGGATCGAGTTGCGCACGATGATCCCGGCGAGCGCAATGAAGCCGATCATGCTGGTGGCGGTGAACGGGGCCATGAACAGCATGTGCCCCAGCACGATCCCGACCAGCGTCAGCGGCACCGGGGTGAGGATCACCAAGGGCAGCTGAAAGCTCTTGAACTGCCCCACAACCAGCACATAGATCCCCAGCAAGGCGACCATGAAGGCAGCGCCCATATCGCGGAAGGTCACCCAGGTGATTTCCCATTCGCCGTCCCACAGCAGCGACGGGGTGGTCTCATCCTCGGGCTGGCCGTTGAGCCGCACTTCGGGCCTGGTCAGCCCGGCCTTGGCCCAGTCATAGCCGTCGACCGCCTCGTCGACCGTAAGCATGCCATAGATCGGCGCCTCGTAGCGTCCGGCAAGATCGGCCATCACCATGGTCGCGCCGCGTCCGTCGCGGCGGAACATCGCCTGCCCGCCCGGCTCGATCCGGGCCGAGACCAGCTCGCCCAGCGGGATCAGCTGTCCGCCCGGCGCCACCGCCACCGGAGTGGCCGCCAGCGCCGCCGACCACGAGCGCTGGGCCTGGGCCAGGCCCATCTCGATCGGCAGCGGATCGCGGTCCGCGCCGCGCGGGGCATAGCCCACGGTCTGGTTGCCCATCAGCGCGCCGATCGAATCGAACAGCTGCCGCTCGGACAGGCCATAGTGATCGAGCTTGGCCCGATCCGGCACCAGCCGCAGCGTCGGGCGCGGCACACCGAACGAATTGTCGGTATCGACGATGAAGGGCACCGATTTGAAGATCTTCTCCACCTCGAGCGCGGTGCGGGCGCGGGTTGCCTCGTCGGGACCGTA
The DNA here is from genome assembly GCA_029781465.1 of Pseudomonadota bacterium. GTDB lineage: Bacteria > Pseudomonadota > Alphaproteobacteria > Sphingomonadales > Sphingomonadaceae > Novosphingobium. The sequence goes on along the minus strand of JAKOWQ010000401.1, from coordinate 13,033 downwards.
GATTTCGGCCAGCAGCGTCGCCATCACCGGCGGGCCGGGCGGGGTTTCGACCACCTTGATCGAGCCGCCCTGCGGCAAGGCCACGGATTTGAGCTGTTCGCGCAGGTCCACCGCGATCTCGTGGCTCGAGCGCGAGCGATCGCCCTTGGGCAGCAGGGTGACCATCAGATCGCCCTGCTCGGGCTTGGCGCGCAGGAAGTAGTGCCGCACCAGGCCGTTGAAATTGAACGGCGCCGAGGTGCCGGCATAGGCCTCCATCGCCACCACTTCGGGCACCTTGCGGGTTACCGCGGCGGCAGCTTCGAGCGCGCGGGCGGTGCCTTCAAGGCTGGTCCCCTCGGGCAAGTCCACCACCAGCTGGACCTCGCTCTTGTTGTCGAAGGGCAGCAGCTTGACCGTGACCGCCTTGAAATAGAACATCGAGCAGGCCAGCAGCGTGGCCACCCCGACCGCGATCAGGAAGCGCTTGGCGCTGGCCTGGGTGGCGATCACCCGGCTGGCATATTTGCGGTAGAGCGCGCCAAGCTTGCCGCCCGCAGCGTCTTCGTGCCCGTGATCATGCAGCGCCTTGCGGGCAAAGCGGACCATCAGCCAGGGGGCGATGATCACCGCGACGAAGAACGAAAAGATCATCGCCGCCGAGGCGTTGATCGGGATCGGCGCCATGTAGGGGCCCATCAGCCCCGAAACGAACAGCATCGGCAGCAGCGCGGCGACCACCGTCAGCGTTGCGACGATAGTGGGATTGCCAACCTCGGCCACGGCTTCCACGGCGGCGTCGATCCGGCTGCGGCCATCCTCCATCGCCCAGTGCCGGGCGATATTCTCGATCATCACGATCGCATCGTCGACCAGGATGCCGATCGAGAAGATCAGCGCGAACAGGCTGACGCGGTTGATGGTAAAGCCCATGATCTTGCTGGCGAACATGGTCAGCATGATGGTGGTGGGGATGACGATCGCGGTAACGCCGGCCTCGCGCCAGCCGATCGCAAAGCCGATCAGCACCACGATCGAGACCGTTGCCAGCGCGAGGTGAAAGATCAGCTCGTTGGCCTTTTCGTTCGCGGTTTCGCCATAGTTGCGGGTCACCGCCACGCTGACGCTGTCGGGGATCAGCTTGCCCTCAAGGTGTTCGACCTTGTCCACCACCGCTTCGGACACGGTAACCGCATTGGCCCCGGCGCGCTTGGCGATTGCCAGGCTGACCGCCGGGGTCATGGCCCAGCCTTGCCCGTCTTCGCGGGCCCAGCGCCAGGCCCGCGCCTGATCCTCGCTGGGAGCCTGGGTGACGGTGGCGACATCGCTGAGCAGCACCGGCGCGCCGCTGGCCGAGCGCACGGTCAGCCCGGCCAGTTCCTGCGCATCGCGCAGCGTCTGCCCGGCGCTGATCGCCACGGCTTGACCGCCTTCGCGCACGGTTCCCGCCGGGAAGGCGCGGTTGGCCTGCGATACCGCCTCGATCACGCTGCCCAGCGGCACCCGGTGAACCGCCAGCCGGGCCGGATCGGGCACCACCCGCAGCGCCGCGCGCTGACCGCCGGTGATGAAGGTCAGCCCGACATCATCGACCTTGGCAACCTCGCTGCGCAGCTTGCCCGCCAGCTCGAACAGCGCCTGATCGCTCCATTGGCCCGGTGCGCCGGGCTTGGGGGTCAGCGTCAGCACCACGATCGGCACGTCGGTGATCCCGTGCACGGTCACCTGCGGCGGGGGCACCCCCACCGGGATGCGGTCAATGTTGGCCTTGATCTTTTCGTCGATCCGGGTGGCCGCGTCCTCCGGGTCGGAGCCGACCAGGAACCGGGCGGTGACCAGCACCCCGTTGTCCTCGGCCTGGGCATAGACGTGCTCGACCCCGTCGATCGACTTGACGATGGTTTCCAGCGGCTTGGCGACCAGTTCGATCGCATCGGGCGCGGCCAGCCCCGGCGCGGCGACGCGGATATCGACCATCGGCACCGAAATCTGCGGCTCTTCCTCGCGCGGGATGGTGATGGTCGAGATCAGCCCGACCACGATCGCGGCGAGCAGAAACAGCGGGGTCAGCGGCGAGCGGATCGTGGCGCGGGTGATCGCCCCCGAAATGCCGAGGTTCATTTCCCGCTCTTCCCGATCAGCACATCGCCCGCGCCCACCCCGGCGAGAATCTCGACCTTGCCGTCTTCAGGCGAAGGCGCGGTCTGGACCGGAACCTCGCTGGCGCTGCCGTCCTTGGCGGCTACGCTGACATAGTCGATCCCATAGCGGCTGGTCACGAAAGCGGCCGGCACCAGCAGCGCCTTGCGCGTGCCGGTTTCAACCTTGGCGGGCATGCGCCGTCCGACCAGGCTGGTATCGATCCCCGGCAGTTCGACATCGGCGCGCACCTGCCCGCCGACCACCGCCGGATAGACCTTGATAACCCGTCCTTCGCCGCTGGTCCCGCCAGGAAGATCGACCCGCACTCGCGATCCGGCGTGAACCTTGAGCGCCAGCGATTCGGGCATTTCCAGCCGCAGCACCGGCGGACCGGCAGTGATGGTCGCGATCAGCATCCCCGGCGCCACCGGCGCGCCCGCGGGCACGTCGGCGCGCAGCACCCGGCCGCTGGCCGGCGCGATCACCGCGCCCTGCCCGGCCACCGCGCTGACCGCCGATTGCTGTGCACGCGCCGCCTGAACCTGGGCCTGGGCGGTGGCAAGGCCGGCCTCGGCCTGTTCGAGCCGGGCCTTGGCATAGACCCCGTTCTGGTAAAGGAAGCGCACCCGATCGAGTTCGGCCTGGGCCTGCTTGACCTGCGCCTGGGCGGCGGCGGCCTGGGCGCCGTAAGCCCCGGCCTGATAGCCCAGCTGGTTATCGACGATCCGCCCGATCACCTGCCCCTTGCCGACCAGATCGCCCTCGCGCACCGTGATGGAAGTCAGCACGCCGGGAATCCGCGCCAGCACCTGGGCCTCGTCCACGGTGCCGATCTCGGCGCTGACATCCTGCCAGCCGGCGGCATCGCTCGGCGCCAGGGTCAGCCGGGTTCCCCCTGCGGCGGCGGCGGGCGCCGCTGCCTGTTCGGAAGATCCGCACCCCGCCAGCGGCATGGCCAGCAGCGCCAATGCAAGCAGCTTTCCCTTCATCGCCCCAGGTCCATCCTTGCGCTCAGACTGTCGGCCGGCCGATCTTTGGCACACCGATCATATTGCCTATTGCTTATATTCGTTCTTCCGCATATTAGTCAAGCACGATATAGCTTGCGAGTCCCGGCCTGCGGCTGGCACCTTGCAAGCCATACCGCCAAGCTAAAGGGGAGCTGGAGAAATGGCAAAGCCCGTAATCGTCATTCTGGGCGCTGGTCTTGGCGGCGCAATCGCCGCCTATGAAATTCGCGACGCGGTCAAAGGCAAGGCCGATGTCATGGTGGTCAACGACAGCGAGCATTACTGGTTCGTTCCAAGCAACCCCTGGGTTGCGGTGCGCTGGCGCGATCCCGACGCGATCAAGGTGGAACTTGCCCCGGTGATGCAGCGCAAGGGAATCGGCTTCACCAGCGTCGGCGCCAAGCGCGTTCATCCGGCAGAGAACCGGGTCGAGCTGAACGACGGCACTTCGCAGTCCTATGACTATCTGGTGATCGCCACCGGCCCAGAGCTGGCCTTTGACGAGGTTGAGGGGCTTGGCCCCGATGGCTTTACCCAGTCGGTCTGCAAGACCGATCACGCCGCCCATGCCGCCGACATGTTCGACAAGCTGGCCGCCGATCCCAAACCGGTGGTGATCGGCGCTGCGCAGGGGGCATCGTGCTATGGCCCGGCCTACGAATTCGCGATGATCGTCGATACCGAGCTCAAGCGCCGCAAGGTGCGTGATCGGGTGCCGATGACCTTCGTCACCGCCGAACCCTATATCGGCCATCTCGGGCTCGACGGGGTGGGCGATACCAAGGGTCTGCTCGAAAGCGAGATGCGCCAGCGCCACATCAAGTGGATCACCAGCGCCAAGATCGCCAAGGTCGAGGACGGCAAGATGTTCGTCGAGGAAATCGCCGAGGGCGGCGCGGTGAAAGCCAGCCACGAGCTGCCGTTCGGCTTTTCGATGATCCTGCCCGCTTTCCGCGGGGTTCCCGCCGTGTTCGGGATCGAGGGGCTGACCAATCCGCGCGGCTTCATTCTGGCCGACAAGCACCAGCGCAACCCCAATTTCAAGAACGTCTATTCGCTGGGGGTTTGCGTGGCGATCCCGCCGGTCGGCCCCACGCCGGTACCGGTGGGCGTTCCCAAGACCGGGTTCATGATCGAATCGATGGTTACCGCGATTGCCCACAACCTCAAGCTGGAGCTTGAAGGCAAGGAGCCCAGTGTCGAGGCGAGCTGGAACGCGGTGTGCCTGGCCGACTTCGGCGATGGCGGCGTGGCCTTCGTGGCCGAACCGCAGATTCCGCCGCGCAACCTCAACTGGTCGAGCGACGGCAAGTGGGTTCACCTCGCCAAGATCGCGTTCGAGAAATACTTCATCCACAAGATCCGCCGCGGCACCAGCGAACCGTTCTATGAGCGGTTCATGCTCCAGGCGCTGGGGCTGCGCAAATTGCGCCACCATTGAGGAGACCGCACATGACACTCGATTCGGCCGTTTTCCGCTTCGCCGGCGTGGTGGTTCTTGCCAGCCTGGCGCTGGCGCACTGGGTTCACCCCGCTTTCATCTGGCTGACCGCCTTTGCCGGGCTCAACATGTTGCAGGCCAGCTTTACCGGCTGGTGCCCGGCAGCGATGGTGTTCAAGAAGCTGGGTATCCAGCCGGGCCGTTCGTTCGACTGAGTCCCACGATGCGCCGCCTGACGCTCCTTTTCATGCCGGTTTGCGCCGCCGCGCTGGCGGTGCCCGTTGCCGCGCAGGATCTGCCTGCCGCGATCGCCGATGCGCTGGATCATGCCCCCGCGCTGGCCGCGGCCAGGGCCGGCGAGGACGCCGCCGCCGCGCGGCTCGACCGCGCCAAGGCCGAGCGCAATCCTTCGATCGCGATCGAAGGTTCGGTGGGCAAGGGGCGGATCGATCCGGGCGGGTTCTTCGGACTGACCGCCGCCAACACCACGCCGGTTGCCGCCCAGGCCACCGCGCAGATGCCGCTGTGGGCCGGCGGGCGGATCGGCGCGGGCATCGATCAGGCGCGCGGCGGACTGGGCGTGGCGCGCGGCCAGGCCGAGCAGGCACGGCTCGAAACCGTGGTCGGTGCGGTTTCGGCCTATGGCGAGGTGCTGACCGCGCGGCAGATCGAAACCCGTTTCGAGCGCACCCGGACCGAACTCACCGAGGTTGAGCGCCAGGCCGCTCTGCGCTTCAAGGCGGGCGAGATCGCGATGTCCGATCTGGCCCAGGCCCGCGCCCGCAAGGCCGAGTCCGAGGCCGGACTGGCTCAGGCCCGGGGACGACGCGTTTCGGCCGAGGCCGCCTATGCCCGGCTTACCGGTAAGGCCCCGGGCGAGCTTGCCCCCCTGCCCGCGCCCCCGCCGATCCCGGCCAGCCTGGGCGAGGCGCTTGACCGGGCCAAGGCCAGCAATCCCATGCTGCAACAGGCGCGCGAGGGCAGCGCCATCGCCCGCGCCGCCGCGCGCGGTGCCCGCGCCGAAGGCATGCCGAGCCTGGGGGTCTATTCCGAGGCCGCGCATGTGCGCGATCAGTTCTTCCCCGGCTACAAGGCGGATTCGCTCGCGGTGGGCGTGCGCGGGCGCTGGACGCTGTGGGCAGGCGGGCGCACCGCCGCCCAGACCCGCGCCGCCGATGCCGATGTCACCGCCGCCGAGGCGCGCGAACGCGAAGCCGAGCAGATGCTCGAGGGCGCGGTTATCGACGCCTGGCAGGGCTATGCCACAGCCACCCAGGTGGCCGAAGCCGCCGGGCTGCGCGCCATCGCCGCAGAAGAAGCCCTGCGCTCGACCCGGCTCGAAGCCCAGGTCGGTGCCAAGCCGACGCTCGCCGTGCTCGACGCCGAACGCGAGGCGACCGAGGCCGAGGCCGCCCGGATCGAAGCCGAGAGCCGCCGCCTCGTCGCGGCCTGGGGCCTCAACGCGCTGACCGGCGCGATCGCGCCTTGATGTGCCGGAAAACCTGGTGAGCCCTGCTGGATTCGAACCAGCGACCTACTGATTAAAAGTCAGTTGCTCTACCGACTGAGCTAAGGGCCCTGACCAGGTCGCGCTCACCTAGGGGCCGGGCGCGGGCGGGTCAAGCGGGCGTGGAGCTGGCGGGTGGAGAGACCGCTCAGCGGATCGCGCCAGTCGGGCGCCACGGCCAGCATCGGGCCGAGCACGAAGGCCCGCTCGCGGTAGGCAGGATGCGGCACGGTCAGCCCCGGCGAGGACCAGGCCCCGCCGCTCCACAACACCAGATCGAGATCGAGCACCCGCGCGCCCCAGCGCTGCCCGCCGTGGCGGCGACCGAATTTGCGCTCGACAGACTTGAGCACGGCGAGCAGCCGGTCTGGTTCGAGCTTCGATTTCACCAGCGCCGCGCCGTTGGCATAGCGCCGCAGCGATGGCCCCAACGGCGCGCTGGCGACGATCGGAGAGGCCGCGAGAACCTTGACCCCGGCCTTGTCCAGCGCGGCCAGAGCGGCCTTCAACACCCCGCGCGGATCGCCGTGGCGGCGGTGGCGGCGGTTCGAGCCGAGGGCGATCACATAGCGCACCCGCGCGCCTCAGATATCCTGGCAGATGCGGGTGTAGAGCTGCGGGCGGCGATCGCGGAAAAAGCCCATCCCGGCGCGGTGCCGTGCCGCGCGCGCCAGATCGAGCCGGTGGACCAGCACCCCGCTTTCCTCCGCGCCGAAGGCCTCGACCAGATCGCCCCACTCGTCGGCAATGAAGGAGTGGCCGTAAAAGCGCTGGCCGTCCTCGTTGCCGATGCGGTTGGCGGCGATCACCGGCATGCAGTTGGACACCGCGTGGCCCTGCATCGCGCGGCGCCACATCCGGCTGGTGTCGAGCGCTTGGTCATAGGGTTCGGACCCGATCGCGGTGGGATAGAGCAGCGCATCGGCCCCCAGCAGCGCCATTACCCGCGCGCATTCGGGGTACCACTGGTCCCAACAGATCCCCACGCCCAGCCTGGCGCCAAAGGCGCTCCACACCTTGAACCCGTCGTTGCCGGGGCGGAAATAGTACTTTTCCTCATAGCCCGGCCCGTCGGGGATATGGCTCTTGCGGTAGGTTCCCTGAATGCCGCCATCGGGATCGATCCAGGCCAGCGTGTTGTAGTAGTGCTGCCCGTCGCGTTCGAAAAAGCTGGTCGGGATCGCCACCTTCAGCGCGGCGGCCAGCTTCTGCATCGCCAGCACCGAGGGGTGCTGCGCCGTCGGCCGCGCCAGCGCGAACAGCGCCTCGTCCTCCACCTTGCAGAAGTAGGGGCCGGAAAAGAGCTCGGGCGGGAGGATCACCTGCGCGCCCGCCGAGGCGGCCTGCTCGACCAGCGCGGCAACGGCGGCGATGTTTTCGGCCTCGTCGGACGAGCCGAGCGGCAGTTGCAGGGCGGCGATGGTCAGCGTGGTCATGGGGCCAGGGCATATTTCGCTTGTAACCCCAAGTCCACCATTGCCGAACTCGCCCGGGCGGACCATCTTGGGCCGCGACTGGATCGAGGAGAGCTGTCATGGCCGAGGCCATTTTCGCGGGCGGATGTTTCTGGTGCACCGAGGCGGTGTTCGCCCAGCTGGCCGGGGTCAGCGCGGTGAGCAGCGGCTATATCGGCGGCCAGGGCGACAACCCCACCTACAAGCAGGTCTGTTCCGGCACCACCAACCATGCCGAGGCGATCCGGATCGCATACGATCCGGCGACGATTTCCTATGCCGACCTGCTCGACGTGTTCTTCGCCACCCACGATCCCACGCAATTGAACCGCCAGGGCAACGATATCGGCACCCAATACCGCTCGGCCATCTTCCTGATCGACGAAGGCCAGCGCGCCGAGGCCGAGGCCGGGATCGCCCGCGCCCAGGCCGAACGCGCCGAACCGGTGGTCACCACCATCGAAGGCCCCGCCGTGTGGTGGCCGGCCGAGGATTACCACCAGGAATACTGGGAAGGCGAAGGCCAGCGTAACCCCTACTGCATGGCGGTGATCCCGCCCAAGCTGGCCAAGCTGAGAAAGGGATTTGCCGGGAAGCTGAAGGGGTAGGCGTTACTCCCCCCTCACCTCCTCGCTTTTCTCCACATGCCCGGTCAGATCCTCGGGCCAGAAATAGACCGGGCGCAGGGCGCCTTCGGTGTAGCGCTGGGCCTGATCGGCGAAGTGGGGTGAGGCGGGGTTGCCGCTTTCGCCTCCGGCGCTCACCGCGCGCGCTTTCACCCGGGGGCCGAACTCCACCGCGGCGACGAAGCTGTTGCCGTAGGTGCCGTAATAACGCTTGGTTCCGGGATAACGCCTGGCCCCGAAGCTGGCGAGCGAGCCCCAGTCGGCCGAAGTGAAGGCAACCGGGAGCGAGGGCCTGGCATCGTCGAAGGTCTGCACGATCGCCCCATCGTTGCGCTGGAAGCGGTTGATCTCGCCCCAGGGCACTTGCCACGATCCGAAATCGGCGGTGAGCCGCGCCATGGCCGCATCGAGCGCGGCGAGGCGATCGGCATCGCCGGCCTTTTCGCGCATCCATTGCCGCACGGACACGCCCTGGGCAGCGGCGGCCTCGGCGCCGCGCGCGCGCAAGGCCTCCGCCCAGAACACCGCCAGGCTGGTCTCGCGCGATTCCAGGCTCCAGCGGCAATCCCACTTGCGCAGCAGCTCTACCGCCGCGGCGCGGGCCGGATCGGGCGCGCGATCATGCGCGGCGACAAGGCCGGGCACCAGGAAGGCGAATTCGGGCAGCCACGGATCATAAGCCGCCGCGATCAGCCCATCGAGATCGAAGGCCGGGTTGGCCCCCAGCACCTTCACGGCATGGGGCGTGCGGGCATCATCGCCCTCACTATCGAAATAGCGCGCAAAGCGGGCCTGAACCGGGCTGTCCGCCCCTGCCGCCCACCACGGGCCGTCATTCACGTTCATCACCCAGCCGTTTTTCGGGCTGACCACCTGGGGCAGCTCGGACAGGGCATGGAGCCCTTTCCAGTCGGTCGCCGGATCGGAGCCGTCGACCGGCCTGGTAAAGTCGAACCGGTTGTCGCGCCGGGGCATGAACTGGGGAAAGAACAGCCCGACCTCACCCTTCGAATCCGCGAAAATCGTGTTGTTCGAACTGTTGGCCTTGAGCGCGCCGACCTTCATCAGACCGGCCACGTCCCTGACCTTGGTGCGCAGGAAGCTTTGCTGGAGCGCGGCAAGCGGGCGGTTCATCAGCGCAGTAGCAATCCACTTGCCGCCTTCCTCGCGCACCACCGGGCCGTGATGGGTGGCAAAGGTGGTGAAGGTGCGGCTGCCCATCGTGCCGTCCGCCTGGCGATAGGCCAGCGTGATCGGCTTCACCGCAACCGCGCGCTGCTGCTTGCCATATCGGTAGGTGAAACCGCCCTTGCCGTCCGGGCTGACCGTCTCGGCGAATTCGTCGATATTGTCGTTGCTGCCCGAGGTGTGCATCCACCCGGCGTGGCTGTTGAAGCCCTGATAGACGAAGAACTGCCCCCAGGTGACCGCGCCATAGGCGTTGAGCCCCTCGTCGCTGGTCATCTGCAATTCGGAGCGAAAGAAGAAGCTGGTGTGCGGGTTGATCAGCAGCAGCGCATGGCCGTCCTTGCTGTGCGAAGGGGCAATGGCAAAGCCGTTGGAGCCCAGCGGTTCGCGCGGGACCAGCCCGCGTTCGTCGGCGCTCATCGCGATCCGGCGCTGGGTATAGAAGGCCTCGAGCTGGCTGAGCTTGACGCTTTCGATATCGCCCCCGATCGAGCCTTCCGAAAAGGACAGCGCCATCCACGGCTCGAAATGCGTCAGCACCCTGGGGTGGACCTCGGGATGATCGGCCAGATACTGGTTGAGCCCCGCCGCCCAGGCCTGCATCAGCTTTTTGAGCCAGGCGGGGCTTTTGGCATATTGCGCCTGAAGCTCGGCGGGATCGATCCACAGCCGCTGGCGCAGGTCCTGCCAGATCAGCGCCTCTCCCTCTGCCTCGGCGCGGCGGCCCAGCGCGGTGAGATAGTTGGTCTCGATCCGGTTGAAGTCATCCTCGGCCTGGGCATAGATCATCCCGAACACCGCATCGGCATCGGTCTTGCCCGAAACGTGGGCGATGCCCCAATCGTCGCGCACGATCCTGGCGCTGTAGGGCGCGGCCAGGGCCGGCGTGGCGAGTGCCAGAGCGATGACGGCAAGCGGCGTGAAAGCGCGCATGAAACCTCCCGGATTGTCTTCCTGCGAAGGTGTGGCCCAGCACCCGGTGCGGGGCAAGGGCCTCAGGCGTGAAACCGGGCGACAAAGAACCCGTCGAGCCCACCCGCTTCGGCCAGCATCCCCGGATCGGTCCGCAGCCAGCCCTGGGGGCCAGGGGCGAGACCGGCGGGGAGTTCTTCGGCACAGATCGGATCGGGGGCAAGCGCCACGCATGCGGCCTGTTCCTCGCCCTCCTCCGGTTCGATCGAGCAGGTGGCGTAAACCAGCCTTCCGCCGGGCTTGGCCATCCCAGCAGCGCGGGCGAGCAATGCGCCTTGCAGGTCGGCCATTTCGGCGATCTGGCGCGGGCCAATGCGGTGGATCACGTCGGGATGGCGGCGGCAGGTGCCGGTGGCGGTGCACGGGGCATCGAGCAGCACCGCATCGAAGGGTTCGCTCGCCTCCCACGCCAGCGCATCGGCCACCACCACTTCGGCGGTCAGGTCCGTGCGCGCGAGGTTTTCCTTGAGCCGCTGAAGCCGCCGCGCGCTGAGATCGAGCGCGGTCACCCGCCATCCGGCGGCGGCGAGCTGGAGCGTCTTGCCCCCCGGCGCGGCGCACAGATCGAGCACGCGCCGCCCGGCACCCTTGCCCAGCAGCCGCGCGGGCAGGCTGGCGGCGAGATCCTGCACCCACCAGGCACCCTCGCCATAGCCTTCGAGGCTTTCCACCGCGGCGCCGCGCGGCAGCCGGACATGGCCGGTCAGCAGCGAAGCCCCACCGAGCCGCTCGGCCCAGGAATCGGTCTCCGCCGGATCGCGCAGCGTCAGGTCGAGCGGCGGCAGTGCGGCCAGACCCCGGGCGATCGCGGCGGACCGTTCGCCCCAGCGCGCGGCGACCGCACCCGGCAGCGTTGGCGCGGCAGGAAGCCTCGCCCCGCGCTTGACCAGCGTTGAAAAGACCCCGTGGGCCAGCCGGCGCGGCCCGCCGCCGAGCAGCGGCAGCGCGGTGGCGATCACCGCGTGGGGCGGGGTTTCCAGCCGCAGCCACCCCGCTAGCATCAACCGCACCACCCCGCGCGGCTTGGCATCTTCGGGCAAGGGCTGGCGGGTGGCGCTGTCGATCAGGGCATCGAGATCGGTCAGCCAGCGCAGCGCCTCGCCCGCCAGCGCGCGTGCCAGCGACTTGTCCGCCGCGCCCTTGATCCCCTGCAAGGCTCCGTGCGCCGCCACATCGAGCGTCTCGCCCCGGCGCAGCACCGCATCGAGCAGCCGCAGCGCCGCCTTGCGCGCAGGGTAACCGGGAACGTCCATGCATCAGGCCCCTAGACGCGATTGCCGCGAAGGGCCAGATAGCCACCATGACCAAGCGCGCCACCAAACGCCCCGTGCCCTTCGCCAAGCCCGCGCACTGGACGAACGAACCCGCGCCCGAGCCCGCCGAAGCCGCGCCCGGAGAGGATCCCGAGGGCCTTTCCCCGACCCGCTATGGCGACTGGGTGAAAAAGGGCATCGCGGTCGATTTCTAGGTCCTGACCCTAGATCCACCCCGCCAGCTCGCGGCGGACCAGCGCTTCGAGCATCGCCATTCCCGCGTCCGAGGCATTGAGGCAATCGAGCGCGGCATAGTCTGTCCCGCCCGCGGCGAGGAACTGTTCGCGCCCGCGGATCGCTAGCTCTTCGCGGGTTTCGAGGCAATCGGCGGAAAAACCCGGCGCGGCCACGGCGAGGCGGCGGGTGCCTGCCCTCGCCTCGGTTTCAAGCACCGCATCGGTCGCCGGTTCGAGCCATTTGGCGCGGCCGAAGCGCGACTGGAAGCTGACCTCGATCCTGAGGCCCGGATACCCCGGGGCCAGCACCTCGGACAGCAGCCGCGCGGTCTTGCGGCACTGGCAATGGTAAGGGTCGCCCAGGTGCAGGGTGCGCTCGGGCATGCCGTGGAAGCTGAGCAGCAGCACCTCGGGGCGGAACGGCAGTGCATCGAGCTGCCGGGCGAGATCGCTGCGCAGCGCGGTGATGTGGAGCGGATCGTCGTAATAGGGCGGCAGGGTGCGCACCGCCGGCTGCCAGCGCATGGCTGCAAGCTGCGCCCCCAGCGCATCGATCGCGCTGGCCGTGGTCGCACCCGAATACTGCGGGTAGAGCGGACAAATGAGCACCCGCTCGCACCCGGCTGCCTTCATCGCCGCAAGCTCGGGCCCAAGCGCCGGGTTGCCGTAGCGCATCGCCCAGCGCACCAGCGCCCTATCGCCCAGCATCGCCTGCAATCGCTCCGCCTGCTCGCGGGTGATCGCGGCCAGCGGCGAGCCGTGGTCGGTCCAGACCTGGGCATAGGCATGCGCGCTCTTTTTCGGACGGGTGTTGAGAATGATCCCGTTGAGGATCGGCCACCACACCAGCCGCGGGATTTCGACCACCCGCGGATCAGACAGGAACTGCTTGAGATAGCGCCGCACCGCCTGCGGGGTCGGCGCATCGGGAGGACCGAGGTTGACCAGCAGCACCCCGACGCGCGGCGCGGCGACGGCAGGATGATCGGACGGCCGCATCACGCCTGCTCCAGCGTCAGCGGCAGGGTGAGCAGGCGCCCCATCCCGGCCGAAAACAGCGCATTGGCAATCGCCGGAACGCTCGCCGCGACGCCCAATTCGCCCGGATCGAACGGCTCGGCATCGCTGTCGATGAATTCCACTTCGATCTCCGGACAATCGCCAAGCAGCGGCAGGTTCATCATCCCCAGCCGCCCGGTCAGCGGCAGACCGTCGGCATAGGCGC
>JAKOWQ010000389.1 GCA_029781465.1 Pseudomonadota bacterium | reverse complement strand
TGACCCATGTAGAGATCGATGGTGGTCTCCGGATTGGTCACGGCAATCACCCCGGCAACGTCGCCATCGCCGATCAGCACCACCCCGCAGCCCAGCGAACGCAGCTCGGTGATCAGCTCGGCGTGGCGCGGACGGTCAAGCACGCAGACGATGATCTCGCCCGGCTCAACCCCCTTGGCCGCGGCCACCGCGCGCACGTTTTCACTGGGCGACTTCGCCAGATCGATGATCCCGTCGGGATAACCCGGCCCGACCGCCAGCTTGTCCATGTAGACATCGGGCGCGTTGAGCAGATTGCCGGCCTCGGCGCAGGCCAGCACCGCCAGCGCATTGGGGCCGGCCTTGGCGGTGATGGTGGTTCCTTCGAGCGGATCGAGCGCGATATCGATCTTCGGCCCCGCGCCGACCGCCCCGCCGACCTTTTCCCCGATGTAGAGCATTGGCGCCTCATCCCGCTCGCCCTCGCCGATCACCACGGTACCGTCGATCTCGAGATCGTCGAAGGCCTTGCGCATCGCCTCGACCGCAGCGTGATCGGCGGCTTTTTCATCGCCGCGCCCAACCAGCGCCGAGGCCGCGATCGCGGCGGCTTCGGTAACGCGAACCATTTCGAGAACGAGGACGCGATCGAGAACCTTCGAGGCGGGAGTGGACATGGCTGAGCTGATACCTTTGCTTGAATACGTATGTGGCTGCGCCGCTTAGACAGCGCATGGTGCAATGTCGAGAGGGAGGACCCGCCAGTCGCACCGTTCATGCCGGATTAAGCCGCCGGGATGCCACACGCGGCCATGCGCCGGGCCGGACTTCTGTTGCTCTTCCTCATGCCCGAACCGGCCCTTGCGCAAACGGGCGACGCGATCGACGCGCGGGTCGAGCAGCGCATTGCCGAGGCGCGAGCCAAGTTCGGCTCTCCCCCGCCACGCCGACGCTGCGAAAGCGACAGTACGGACCCCGACGCGATCGTGGTCTGCGCCCCCGATCGCGGCGAGGACCAGCGGGTACCATCGACCGCCGAAACAGACCCCAATTCGCTTGCCGCGCGGCTCTATCTCAACAACGGCGTTCCGCGCGCTCCGCAGCTCGATCGCGGATCGTGCAAGGGCCAGCCGGGATGCTTTGTCGGCGGTTGGGTGCCGCCGCCGGTCTATTACATCGATCTCAAGGCGATCCCCGAGGCGCCCGAAGGTTCGGACGCGGACAAGATCGCCAAAGGCGAAATGCCCGCGCCCTGAAGCGGCTATTCACCCAGAATCTGCATCACCAGCGGTGGCTCGGTCAGGCTGTCGGACCCCTCAAGCAGGCGCAGCGCTTCGCTGACCGCGCTTTCCGGGCCCTCGTGGGTGACCATCGCCACCATCACCTGTTCCCCTGCCTCGCCGCCGCGCCCCTTCTGGATCATGCTTTCGATCGAGACACCGGCGTCGCGCAGCGCGGCAGTGATTTCCGCGAGCACACCGGGACGGTCGGCCACCATGAAGCGCAGGTAGGCACGGCCCATGCGGTGACCGCTTTCAGCCCGGGGCATGGCCTCAAGCTCGGCCACGGGGACCGAGAACGGCGCGCCGATCTCACCGCGCGCGATGTCGATCAGGTCGGCCACCACCGCGCTCGCGGTCGGCCCCTCGCCCGCACCGGCACCCTGGAACAGCAGCCGGCCCGAGAAATTGCCTTCGGCCACCACCGCGTTGGTGGCGCCATCGACGTGGGCCAGCGGGTGATCGAACGGCACGAGATGCGGCTGGACCCGCTGGAACAGGCGCTGGGCACCGGCGGCGCCTTCGGTCTCGGCCATGCCGATCAGGCGGATGACATAGCCCAGCGCATCGGCCTGGGCGATATCCGCAGCGCGCAGCCGGGTGATTCCCGAAGTATCGACCGCGCCGAAATCGACCCGCGAGCCGAATGAGATCGCGGCAAGGATCGACAGCTTGTGCGCGGCATCGGTGCCCTCGATATCGAAGGCCGGATCGGCCTCGGCATAGCCCTTGGCCTGGGCCTCGGCGAGAACATCGGCGAAGTCGCGCCCGCTGTCTTCCATGGTCGAGAGGATATAGTTGCAGGTGCCGTTGAGGATGCCATAGACCCGCTCGATCGCATTGGCCGCGGCGCCTTCGCGCAGCCCCTTGATCACCGGGATGCCTCCCGCCACCGCGGCCTCGAACTTCAGCGCGACGCGCTTGTCCTCGGCCTTGGCCGCCAATTCCAGCCCGTGGTGCGCGATCATCGCCTTGTTGGCTGTGACCAACGCCTTGCCCGCTTCGATCGTGGTGCGCGCGCAGCTCAGCGCCGGGCCGTCGGCCCCGCCGACCAGCTCGACCACGACATCGACGTCGTCGCGCTCGCCCATCACCACCATGTCGTCTTCCCAGGCGTAGGGCGACAGATCAACCGGGCGCTTCTTGCTACGATCGCGCGCGCCAACCACCGAAATCACGATCGGCCGACCGGCGCGCCGCGCGATCAGCGCGGCATTGGCCTCGATCAGGCGGATGACGCCCGCGCCGACCGTTCCCAGTCCGGCAAGGGCAACGCGCAGCGGTGCAGGCGGTTCGGCAGGTTCGGCCATCGGATTCCCTTTCGCGCCGCGGCCCTTAAGGGCGGGTGGCGCGGGCCGCAAGCGCTTGTGTTGCGTGTGCTAGTTGCGGCTGCGGGGGCAGGTGCCGAGTTGTTCGAGCACAAACCGGTAATCGGCGGCGGCTCTGGCCCGGTCGGGCGCGGCGGTCGAGGTTATTACTCCGCTTGGCAGGACCGGCGGCAGGAAGCAGGCGAGCCGGTACCAGGCCAGCGTGTCGCGCGCGGGAACCGAGCTGTCGTCGCCAACCAGTTCGGAGAACGATACCGACCAGCGCGGAGCCCGGCCCGGACTGCGGCTGACAGTGATCGCCGCCGGTTCGCCATCGGCCGTGGCAAGGAACAGCTGGGTATCGCTTTCTCCCGCCAGGTCGCCGCCGATGCTGATCGCCTCGCGCAGCC
>JAKOWQ010000381.1 GCA_029781465.1 Pseudomonadota bacterium | reverse complement strand
CCGCCTCCGCCCGCCGACCTGCGTGTAACCTCGCAGCGCCGCCGGCGCCTCCGTCACATGTTGCGGGCATTCGATGGCCGCGCCAGCCGTGCAACCTATCGGGAGATTGCCGTGGGTACGGTAGTTGACCGTGCCGCCAGCCGCCGATGCGGTCGGGCTGTCAACATCGGTGGTGCCCAGATTGACGTTGACCTGCTCGATCAGTTCGGGATCGACCTGCTGGTTGGAATAGATCGCGTAGTTGCCCGAATCGTTGAGCGGAACGCCGTCGAAGGTCAGGCTGACGCGATCCGATGAGAAGCCGCGGATGTTGAGCGTGCCGCCCGACGAACCATAGGCGTCGTTGTTCTGGAAGCTCACGCCGGGGATCTGGTTGATCGTATCCAGAATGGTCTGGCCGGGGTTCTGGCGCTCGATGTTCTCCGAGGTCAGGACCGCCTTGGACTTGGCAGTGTCAGGCGCCGAGATCCCCGCGACCGCCTGGACGGTCGAACGCGCGCCGGTAACGACGATTTCCTTGTCGAAATCGATCGAGCCGGTCGACTGGGCGAAAGCCGGGGTGCTGATGGCGGCGAGACCGATCGCAAGGGTGCTCGCGGTGCTCATGGCAAGATTGAGGCGCATGACTTTGATATCCCTGTTCTATTCTAACTGAAAGCGGACGAATTCAGTACTGGCGCACACGTGGCGAATCACCCCGCGCGCGCGAACTGGCGCAGCTTCTACAGCCACGACGCCACGGGCTAAACACGCCAAAGTGACAAACGTGTGTCAAACTTGCCGGGCCAGCCGCGCCGCCTTGGCATTGCCGTAAGTTAATTGCGACCGGACTTCGCGCTGTGGCACTTTCTTGCTCAAGATCAGGCGCATCTGCTCTTCGTAGCGAAATATCGTGCCTTTTGGGCGGGACGATTCTTGCTGCAGTGCGGCATTTGTGCAACGCTGCCCGCGAAAGGACAGCGATGGGCGCCGGACACCACCATCATGGCGGGCATGGGCATGGGCAGGGCCACGATCATGGCCACGCGCACGGTCATTCCCACGGCCAGGGGAGCCACGGCACCGCATTCGCCGTCGCCGTGCTGCTCAACGCCGGATTCGTGGTTGCCGAGGTTGCGGCGAGTTTCATTTCCGGTTCGGCCGCGCTGCTGGCCGATGCCGGACACAATCTGGGCGACGTGCTATCGTTGCTGCTCGCCTGGGGAGCCAGTGTGCTGGCGGCGCGGCCACCCTCGGCGCGCTATACCTATGGCCTGAAAAGCACCTCAATCCTCGCGGCGATGGCCAATGCCGCGCTGCTGTGGGTGGCGCTGGGGGCGGTGCTGATCGAAACGCTGCGGCGCTTCTGGCAGCCCGAACCGGTCAACGGCTGGCAGATGATGGCTGTGGCGGCAATCGGGATCGGCATCAACCTGGCCTCGGCGCTGCTGTTCGCAAAGGGATCGAAATCCGACCTCAACCTGCGCGCGGCCTTTCAGCACCTGCTGGCCGATGCCGTGGTTTCCGCCAGCGTGGTCTTCGCGGGCCTCGCCATTCTGCTGACCGGCGAGCAATGGATCGACCCGGTTGCCAGCCTGATAATCACCCTTGGCCTGGCCTGGGGCAGCTGGGATTTGCTGCGCGATGCGATCCGCATGGGTCTGCTCGCGGTGCCTCGGCATATCGACGAGGTGGCGGTGCACGGGTTTCTTTTGGCCCAGACCGGGGTGAGCGCGGTCCACGATCTGCACATCTGGCCGATGAGCACCACCGAGGTAGCCTTTACCGCCCATTTGGTGATGGCGGAGGGCCATCCGGGTGATGCTTTCGTGCACGCGCTGGCCCGCGAACTTGAGCAGCGCTTCGGGATTCACCACGCCACGATCCAGATCGAAACGGCGATGGCGCACGATTGCCATCTTCATTGCTAGGTCGTGCCAGGATCGTCGCGGTAGAGTGCCTCGGCGCTTAACCCTTTGCCGTCGGGACCGATTTCGATCCGCTCGACCACAAGCTTGCCCCGCCCCCGGTTGCGATAGACGATAGCCAGCACCCCGGCGCCGGTGTGGACCCCGATCAGCTCGAAATGCAGCGGCGGACGGGCATCGAGGCCCCGCGCCCAATAGGGCCGGATCGCCGCCTTGCCGCGCAGGCATCCGTCGGCGGAAAAGCCACGCTCGGCGATCAGCGGCGAGCGCATCTCGAAATCGTCGGCATAGTGCGAGAGAATGCGTTCGAGATCGCCGGAATTCCACGCCGCCACCCATTCGCGGGCAAAGGCTTCGGCGAACTCGGCGGTCGGGACGACGCCCCTGGTCAGGCCGCCTCTTCCTTGCCCTTGAGCACCCGCACCGGTTCCTTGCGGCCCTCAACCACCTCACGGTCAACCACCACTTCGGCGATGTCGGGTTCGGTCGGCAGGTCGAACATCGTGTCGAGCAGCAGCCCCTCGACGATCGAGCGCAGCCCGCGCGCGCCGGTCTTGCGCTCGATGGCCTTCTGCGCGATCGCCTCAAGCGCGTCGTCGGTGAAGGTCAGCGCGACGTCTTCCAGATCGAACAGCTTGGCGTACTGCTTGACCAGCGCGTTCTTGGGTTCGCGCAGGATCTTGACCAGCGCCGCGATGTCGAGATCCTCAAGCGTGGCGATCACCGGAAGGCGGCCGACGAATTCGGGGATCAGCCCGAACTTGAGCAGGTCTTCCGGCTCGGCCTTTTGCAGCAGCTCGCCCACCCGGCGCTTGTCGGGATCGGCAACGTGCGCGCCGAAGCCGATCGAGCGCTTCTGCAGGCGGTCGGCGATGATCTTCTCGAGGCCCGCGAAAGCCCCGCCGCAGATGAACAGGATATTGGTCGTATCGACCTGGAGGAATTCCTGCTGCGGATGCTTGCGCCCGCCCTGGGGCGGCACGCTCGCGGTGGTGCCTTCCATCAGCTTGAGCAGCGCCTGCTGCACCCCTTCACCCGAAACGTCGCGGGTGATCGAGGGATTTTCCGCCTTGCGGCTGATCTTGTCGATCTCGTCGATGTAGACGATCCCCTGCTGCGCCTTCTCGACATTGTAGTCGCTCGCCTGGAGCAGCTTGAGGATGATGTTCTCCACGTCCTCGCCAACATAGCCCGCCT
>JAKOWQ010000379.1 GCA_029781465.1 Pseudomonadota bacterium | reverse complement strand
ATCCGCCTCGTCGGGGCTGTGCTGATGGAGCAGAACGACGAGTGGCAGCTCCAGCACCGATACATGCAGATCGAAGGCATGGCCGAACTCAACCAACCCATGATCGAGGAGGAAAATCAGCCCCTACACATCACCGCCAAAGCCGCCTGACGATGGCCCACGGCCACAGCCGAAATTACACCACCTTGACGGACGCGACCTCGCTATCACGTAAACGCAGTTAGACTTGATTGGCTACTACGCCTCGTGCTCTCCACGGCCAACGGAAAGATCAAGCCCAGCAAGTCCAATATCGAGACCATCCTCAACGGTTCGTTCGATGCCGCACGCGTCGTGCGCCTTGAGGACCCGATCGAGGACTTTTTCTGTGATGCGGTGCCTACATCGCGTGGCGATTTCCTGATCTTTGATGGCCACTGGGAACATGCAGCGCAGTATACGGATACGGTCATCCAAGCATTCGAAGCACTGCCTGAAACGGACCTCACCAGCTATGCGCTCGATACAGCTTACAGCCTTTTAAAACTGAGCGATGCGCTCGCGAGGCGGTCGAAAGTGGAACGCTACGCTTTCGAACCAGGTGAGGAGTGGGACAACATGGTATTGCCTTCTACGGAGAGACTAAGGGCTATAGCGCGGCGCGTTACGTTCTCGGACTCAGACCTCGGAAAGCTCGGTATCTCGAAGGAAGATCTCGCCCCGTTCATTCTCGACGAACGGTATCACCCAAGTCTGATCGAAGCCCTTCCCGGCGATAGCCCGCTAGAATTCCATCCGCTCGCTTCGATAGACAATGGTGTTCTTGTCCTGAACCCAGGAGCCATTTCGCTCGCGGTTCGAGCATTGCTGCTTCTCGCCGCCAAGAACGGAGGCTTTGAAGCGGAGTTCTGTCACCGCCTGATGGTCGTTCAAGAGGCCTATTCCGAATGGACGGGCTTCTGGCCAACACGAAATATCCAGCTGACGGGGCCGAGCAAAGACGGGCTGCGCGGCAGCGTATGCCGTTTCTCATCTGGCCGTTTCCTGCACGTGATCCAGCTCCCTATTTCTCTCGCGAATTTCCCGAATGTTGCGTTTGGCAGTGTCGCCAGGATCAGTGAACAAACGACCTTGGCGATACGGGAAGACATCGAGCGCTTCTGGCAGTTCCTGAGTGAACAGAAGGATTTTCGCGAGGCGATCACGGTCATACTAATGGGTGGATGGGGCGGCGGCTACGCTTTCGACCCCGAACTGGATGAGAGCAAATTACCGGCAGGTTGGCGGTATTTGCCGCTATCGTTTGCCGACGCAGCGCAGCTTGGTGCGTGCAAAGAAGGCAAGCTTCACAGCCTTTGGCGGGTCATCACTCAGGTCGAGCTGCTGGAAGGCCTCGGCTATCGGGTCGATAACGTCAATGGCACGTTGAACCTATTCGGCAGTTGGCGCGCGACCAACGGACAGGTTATCCCCGAGCACATGGTTGACATGGAACCGCCATGCAACGTCATGATGCCAATCAACGATCTCTTCGAACCGCGCGTCGAGTCCGCACGGAATAGAGATTTGCGAACGCTGCCCTTTAGGGATGGCACGTTCAGGAGAGTCCAACGGATCGACTGGGGGCCGGATGGCCTCAAGCCCGTCTATGGCAGTATCGAAGACGCGATTGCTCAGCGGCTCATCGGCGCAATAGCGCTGGCTAACCAGGTCTGGTGGGTCGAAGCGGTACAGGGCAGCGCGGAGCCTGTCTCTTTCGATTGGCTCTATCAGGTCTGGAATGCCGCCATGCAGTGGCTGGCTGAGGTTGCGCCGCAGATTCTGGATGATTTCGGAAGTCGTCTGGGTGCCGGTCCACGCTATGTCTGCATTGAAGTGGAAGAAGGCGACGGGACTCAGCATCGCGACAATGAGGGGGAAACTGACCCGTTCCAGCATATCCAATCATCCACGGATACGGACGGTACGCGGAGAGTCCGATTGAGAGCACGCTGGATAGAAGCGCTCTGGCAAGCCGAGAACAAGGCGGAACGGGCTTTCGCCGTAACTCTCCTAGAACAACTGCTGGATGACGGCGAAGGCGCGCCTACGAGGGATGAAATCTCCGAAAGTGTCTCGCTTGCCGTCCCTTCCCCTGACTGGCGTTGGCTCCACGCAGGTGAAGTCAAATCTGTGATAGAAAGGATGTCAGCCGGCGGCCTGATCGATCAATTCCGAAAAATTCCGCTGTCAGCGTCCTCACTGGTGAAATGCGGCTCCGTGTGGAGATTCCATAGCCGATCGGACGGCTATGAATTCAAGGGCGAAGAGGCATGTAGGGGCTTCCTTAGGTCCTACTACGATTTTGTGCTCGGCGAGTTAATCGAGCACATCAAGGGCTTCAACAGAGAGCAACTGATCCAAGCATCTGCGCAGCGATACCAAGCGGCACGAAATGAACAGCGAATATGGCGGACGAGCATTCGCGCATTGCGATCGATCAGGGGGCAAGCCGCCGACTTGGCAGCGATGCAGCGCCAAAACGAAATCAACGCCGTCCAGCGAGCATCGAAAGTCATTTGCGAGATCGCCGCATGTGAGGCACCCGAAAGCGGCGGGGCACATGCAAGTCGCGAAGACCTCGACGAGATGTATGCGCGCGCATTGCTACTATTCGGAAACGGACAGCTCTACGCGACAATCAGGGCTGGTCTTGTGCCACCGCACCTCAAGATCAGCCCTGGCGGCGACTTGATGAGCGATCGGTCTGTATTCGAGAAAACCTTGATTCCGGCGACCGAACGCCTCCATGCAAAAACATTGGATGAAGCGGCTGAAGGCTATGCGGCTAGGGCTGAAAAATTGCCCCCTTCACAAGAAGGCGGATTACCTTGGGACGAGGACTTCCGCGAGGCGATCGAAGCAGAGTTTTCGACTTCCTCAGAGGCCTTGGTCGACCTGGCTCCGGCTTTGTTGCAATTGGCGGAAAAGCGTGGCGAAGGCGCATTTGCGCTCAAGCGATCGGAAATCGCCGCTTGGCTCGAAGGGAACAAGGACTATCCGCAGGGTAACATTGCCGCCTTGCTGGAACGGCTGACACTCAAACGGCGTGAAAATTGGGGCAAGGAAGAGGATTGGCTGATACCTAGAGACCTCGATCTTTCGAGGTTCGATAGACCAAACTCCCTCATAAATCGCCCTCTTCTGGCCCTGAGCGATGGCGACGATCCGGTCGTCCTGGTCGCGCCAATGATAATTAGTGACGCGCTCATGTATGCCGTCGGAACCATGCATGAAGGTAGCATGCATGGGGAGTTCTGGTCATCGTCCGAAGCCCGAAGATATGCAGGGCGCCGCGCAGACGAGCTGGGCCGAGAGTTCGAGGACGAGGTGGCGGCCACGCTAAATGGTCTGGGCCTGCAAGCATCAACGCGCAGGACGGTGAATGACCTTCTACAACAGGGTTCGGACACAGACTTGGGCGATGTCGATGTTTTCGCAATCAGCACCGATCAGTCGAAGGTCTGGGTCATAGAGGCAAAGAACTTGAGGCTATGCCGGACCGAGTCTGAGGTCGCGGCACGCATGACCGAGTATCGAGGTCAATCGCGAACTGACAGGAAGGGCGTGGAAAGACCGGACAAAATGCTGAGGCATCTCAATCGCGTCCGGCACTTGAGACACCACGCACTAGAACTTGGTCAATGCCTAGGCCTACCTACCGTCCCGGAAGTAGTTGGATTAATGGTGGTCGATGCACCGCAGCCGATGAACTTTCATATGCTTGATTACGATCCAGATTCCCAATCTTGCATGTTAGATGACCTAGGATCGGTGGTGTAGAAATTCGTTGAAAATGGATCAGTGCTTGACGGCCACCACTCTTGGATAGCTGGAGCAGAAAATTCAATCTGGAGCCGGGTTAACCGGCCGCAGCGTAAATCGCGAATTCCCTGGTGCAACGGCAGTGGGCTTTCAGAACAGCTCGAACTCCATTTTGTCTCTGCTATCCGGACTTCCGCTCATGAAATGGACCGTTGAGGATCGTCTTCACAAGCGGCTATTCCAGTCTGCGATTAGTCCTCGACAATCTCAGGATTTCCACAGGCATCTACCGTAGCTGGGGGCCATATTGGGGGCCACTAGCGGATATAGACTAAAGTAATTACTTTTATATCAATAACATAAAATCATTTTTGGCTTCCCTTCACCGCTCCAGCGGCCCTTCACCGCCGCACCGGTCCGAAGATCAGTACAGCCGGGCGGGTTGGTCGGGATGCTCGAGCATCTGGCGCTTGATGCGCTTGCCTTCGCTTGAATTGTTGGCCCAGGTCAGCGCGGCGACAAGGGCGGCGAGTGCCAGAAAGACATGGCGCATGGGCTTTGCTCCGCTGCATGATGTCCCTGGTCGCCGCCAGACTGGCCGGGCGGGATGAATCCCGGGTAACCGGATTGCACCAATGGACCTGCCTTGCGGGTTAACGATCCCGCTTAGCCACGCAGATCCGCCCATTCGGGGTGGCGATCGAAGGCCACCGCGACATAGCTGCAGCGCGGATCGATCCGGAAACCCTGCGCGCGGGCGTCCTCCACCAGAGCCTCAACCAGCCGCGCGGCGATCCCGCGCCCGCCGATCGCGGGTGGGACCAGCGTGTGATCGGCCACCCGAACGCCCTGGCGCAGCACCCAGGTGAGGCGGCCGATGTGGCGGCTGCCCTGCACATGGGCGCGGTATTCGCCGCGATTGCCCGCATCGTGCCGGGTGATGGTGACCTCGTCCATACCGTTCCTCGCTGCTTGACGCTTGCGGCGCGCAGCCCCATTCACCCGCGCGCCATGCAATTCCTGTCCGACAATGCCGCCGCCGTCCACCCCCGGGTGTGGCAGGCCATGCGCGATGCCGACGCGCCCCAGCCGCCCTATGACGGCGACGCACTGAGCCAAGGGCTCGATACGGCCTTTTCCGAGCTGTTCGGTCGGCCCTGCGCGGTGCTGTGGGCGGCGAGCGGAACCGCGGCCAATTGCCTTGCGCTGGCGACGCTGGTGCCCCCACACGGCGGGGTGATCTGCCACCGCGCGGCCCATATCGAACATCACGAGGGAGGCGCGCCCGCTTTCTTTACCCACGGGGCCAAGCTGATCCTGGGAGAAGGCGATGGAGCCAAGCTGACGCCGGACGAGATCGGCCGCATCCGGGGAGGGATCGCCCGCGACGTGCACGAAGTTCAGCCCCATGCGGTCTCGATCACCCAGACCAGCGAACTGGGTTGCACTTATTCTCCGGCGGAGATCGCCGGGATCGCCGCAAGCGCGCGGGAACATGGGCTGAAACTGCATGTCGACGGCGCGCGGTTCGCCAATGCCGTGGCCTTTCTGGGCTGCACCCCGTGGGAGGCCTGCCAGGGTGCGGATACGCTGGCCTTCGGCTGCATCAAGAACGGCGGGATGAGCGCCGAGGCGCTGGTGCTGTTCGATCCGGAGCTGGCCGATCTCGCCCGGCTGCGGCGCAAGCGCGCGGGGCACCTGCAATCGAAGGGCCGGTTCCTGGCCGCGCAGCTGCTGGCGATGGTCGAAGGCGAGCTGTGGCTCGAAAACGCCCGCGCGGCCAATGCCGCCGCGCGCGAACTGGCGGGAGCCGCCGGCGGGCGGCTGCTCTACCCGGTCGAGGCGAACGAGGTGTTTCTGGCACTGTCCCCTGCCGAGCGCACCGCGCTGCGCGCCCAGGGTTTCGCATTCTATGACTGGGGCGAAGATGCGGCCCGTCTGGTGACCGCGTGGAACGCCGATCCCGGCCATGTCCGTTCTCTGGCGGAGGCGATCGGCGGACTGTGAGCGGCGCTTCGGGATCACGCGCGCGCGGGGCGATCGCCTTTGCGGTGACCACGCTTGTCTGGGGTTCGACCTGGCTGGTGATCAAGCACCAGATCGGCAGCGAGCCCCCGGCCTGGTCGGTTACTTGGCGTTTTGCCCTGGCGGCAGCGGGGATGTTCGCGCTCGGCCTGGCGCGGCGCGAGCGGCTGCGGCTTGAGCGGTCGGCCTGGCCGCTGGCGGCAACCATCGGCCTGTTCCAGTTCTTTGCCAATTTCCAGATGGTCTATCAGGCCGAGCGCTACCTTCCCTCGGGCGTGGTCGCGGTGATTTTCGCGCTGCTGGTGGTGCCCAATGCCGTGCTCGGGCGAATCATGCTCGGCCGCGCGGTGAGCCAGCGCTTCATCGTCGGATCGGTGATCGCCGGAGCGGGAATCGCGCTGCTGATGCTGCATGAATACCGCGATGCGACGGGCGGCGGATCGGTGCTGGCGGGGCTGGCGTTCAGCGCCGGGGCAATCCTTTCGGCCTCTTTCGC
Organism: Pseudomonadota bacterium; assembly: GCA_029781465.1. GTDB lineage: Bacteria > Pseudomonadota > Alphaproteobacteria > Sphingomonadales > Sphingomonadaceae > Novosphingobium. The sequence continues at coordinate 7,842 of JAKOWQ010000379.1, read as the reverse complement.
CAATGTCCTTCAGGCGACCGACGGCGCGCGGCGCCAGCCGGTTGTCGTGCTGCTGGCCTGGGCCATGCTGGCGGGGACTTTCGCCGATGGCCTCTGGGCCTGGATCAGCGTCGGCCCGCCGCGGTTCGGCTGGAGCCTGCCCTATGCCGGGGGGCTGGCCTATCTGGCGCTGGTCGGCTCGGTGCTGACTTTTCCGCTCTATGCCGTGCTGCTGCGCGAATGGGGGCCGGGCAAGGCGGCCTACAACGGGGTGCTGATTCCGGTGGTGGCGATGGCGCTTTCGACACTGTTCGAGGGCTATGCCTGGACCATGCTTGCCGCCGGGGGCGCCGCGCTAGCGATCGCGGGGCTCGCGGTCGCCCTGAGCCGACGCGACTAGCGCGGCCAGCCCCTCGCGGTAGCTGGGATAGCGCGGGCGCCAGCCAAGCACCCGCCTGGCCTTGCCGTTGGCGACGCGGCGGTTCTCGGCATAGAAGGCGCGCGCGGCGGGGGTCAGGCCGGCCTCGTCCAGCCCGGTCAGGGGCGGAGGTTCGCGGCCGAGCAGACGGCAAGCCTCCGCGATTACCGCGTTCTGGCTGGCGGGTTCGTCGTCGGCCACGTTGTAGGCCCCTTGAGGGGCGTTGAGTGCCCTTTGTGCGGCGCTGACCGCATCATCGACGTGTACCCGGCTGAACACCTGCCCAGGCAGGTCTATGCGGTGGGCTTTGCCCGCCTTGAGCCGGTCGAACACGCTGCGGCCGGGGCCATAGATCCCCGGCAGACGCAGCACCCGCGCGCCGCGTGCCAGCCACCGCGTATCGGCTTCGGCCCGGGCGGTGCGGCGCCCGTTACCGGTCGGGGCGCTTTCATCGACCCAGGCCCCGCCGCTATCGCCATAGACCCCGGTCGAGGAGAGATAGGCCAGCCACTTTCCGCCCAGCGCATCGCCATAGGCATCGAGCACCGGATCGCCATCGCCTGCTGGCGGGACCGACGAAAGCACATGATCCGCGTCGGCCAGCGCCAGGCGGACATTGGTGCGATCTTCGAATGCCAGCGTTCCCGCGCTTCCAGTCGAGATCACTTCCCAACCCTGTGCCTCAAGCACTCCGGCAAGGCGCGATGCCACATAGCCGAGGCCAAAGATGAAGAAGCGCGGCCTCACTCCTTGCCGGGGCCGGACTGCGGCATCGGCGGAGGCACGACCATTTGCGCGCCGGGGACGTGATCCTTCTTCCACTGCATGCTCATCCGCACCCGCGTCGCGCCCGAGGGATGGTCGAAAAACAGGAACTCCTCGAGTGCGCCGGGTTCGATCTTGCGGTATTGCGCCAGCTTCATGGCCACCGAGGCAAAGCCGTCGGGTTCCTTGGCGGCATCGAGCCCGAAGGCATCGGCCTGGCTCTCGTCGATCCGGATGATCGAGTTGGTAACCGGGGTCGCCAGCAACCCGAACACCGTGAAGCAGATCGAAAGCACCGGCATCGAGGCCGGATCGGCGATCCCGCGCACGCCCCAGCGCGCACCGTGGCGCGCGATCAACGCCGGGGCGATCCGCGAGACGAGGAACAGCGCCAGGCCGGCCAGCGCCGAAAAGGCCGCCAGCCCGATCCACACGTGGTTGAGCACATAATGCCCCAGTTCATGCCCCATTACCGCGGCAGTCTCGGCCTCGCTGGTGCGCTTGAGCAGATTGTCGTTGAGGCTGATCCGGATGGTCGGCCCGATACCCGAGACATTGGCCGAAATCCGGTCGGTCTGCTTCGAGGCATCGAACAGATAGATATGCTCGGCGGGAACATGGTTGGCCGCAGCCATGGCAACGATACGGTCGCGCACCGGCCCGGCGGGAAGCTCGGTATACTTGTTGAACAGCGGCGCGATGTAGACCGGCGCGGCGAGCATCCCGACCGCCAGAAATGCAGTTACGATGCCGGTTCCCAGCAGCCACCAGTTCCTGGGAAAGCGGCGGATCGCCGCATAGACCGCCATGGCCAGGAGCGGGAAGATCACCAGCGAAATGGCCAGACTCTTGCCATAATCGGCAAACCACCCCGCGAAATCCTGGTTCATCAACCCGTATTGGCGCTCACGGAAGAAGGCCGTGTAGATCGTCCAGGGCAAGGCAATCGCCGCCCCGACCAGCGAATAGAGCAGGGCCGTGAGCCAGGTAATCCCGCTTGGCCGCTTGAATACCCGTTCCGCCGCGGTGCGAAACCAGTTGGCGAGACCGAAGCGCAGTAGCATCCAGTCCACCAGCACCGATACCGCGGCTCCCCACAGGATCAGCCAGTAGCCGCCCTCGAAATAGGCATCCGACTTGGCCCGCGCCGGGCCTTGCAGGGTGTCGAGATAGGCCCGCGTCGCCGTATCGACATCGAAGGCGCCGCTCGGGCCGGTCTGGGCCAGGGCAGGATGGACAAGCAGCAGCGCGAGCGCCGCGCCTGCGAACATGCGAGTGGCAGTTTTCATCGAAGCTTCTCCCCCATCGGGTGCATGCTGGCGGGTTGTGGTCGCCACCTTTGCCAAGTCAAGGCCAAGTTTGCCCTTGGCCGCGGGGGTGGTGGCGCCCTATCTGGAGAGCATGGACGCCCTTCACGCACCCCCCGCCGCCCCGCCCGTGATCCGCCGCGAGGATTATCGCCCGCCCGAATGGCTGGTGCCCGAAGTGGAGCTCGATTTCGCGCTGGGGCTTGGCGCGACCACGGTGCGCTCGCGCCTGCGGGTGCGCCGCAATGCGGCTGGCGCGCCGCTGCGGCTCAGGGGCGATGGCCTCGCCGCGCGCGCGGTCAGCGTCGATGGCCGCGCCACAAATGCCTGGCACATGGACGGCGACGATCTGGTGATCGACCTGCCGGGCGATGCCCACGAGGTTTCTCTCGAAACCGCGATCGACCCTTCCGCCAACAGCCAGCTGATGGGGCTCTATGCCTCGAACGGAATGCTCTGCACCCAGTGCGAGGCCGAAGGATTCCGCCGCATCACCTTTTTCCCCGACCGGCCCGACGTGCTCTCCGTCTACCGGGTGCGGATGGAAGGGGACAGGGCGGCATTTCCGGTGCTGCTTTCCAACGGCAACTGCGTGGCCGCCGGCGAGGGCGCCAATGGCGCACACTGGGCCGAATGGCACGATCCTTGGCCCAAGCCGAGCTATCTCTTTGCGTTGGTGGCGGGCGATCTGGTGGCGAACCACGACAGTTTCACCACCATGAGCGGGCGCGCGGTCGATCTCAATATCTGGGTGCGCGAGGGCGATCAGGACCGCACCCACCACGCCATGCAGGCGCTCAAGGATTCGATGAAATGGGACGAGGAGGTGTTCGGGCGCGAATACGATCTCGACCTGTTCAACATCGTCGCGGTTTCCGATTTCAACATGGGGGCGATGGAGAACAAGGGGCTCAACGTCTTTAACACCCGCTACATCCTGGCCGATCCCGAAACCGCCACCGACATGGATTACGACGGGATCGAGGGGGTGGTAGCGCACGAATATTTCCACAACTGGTCGGGCAACCGCGTGACTTGCCGTGACTGGTTCCAGCTCAGCCTCAAGGAAGGCTTCACCGTGCTGCGCGACCAGCTGTTCAGCGCCGACATGGGATCAGAGCCGGTCAAGCGGATCGAGGATGTGCGGGTGCTGCGCGCGGCGCAGTTCCCCGAGGATTCGGGGCCACTGGCGCATCCGATCCGGCCCGATTCCTACCAGGAGATCTCCAACTTCTATACCGCCACGGTCTATAACAAGGGCGCCGAGGTGATCCGCATGATGCGCACCCTGACGGGCACCGAGCGGTTCCGCGCCGGGACCGATCTCTATTTCGCCCGTCACGACGGCGAGGCAGCGACCTGCGAGCAATTCGTCACGGCGATCGAGGACGGGGCCGGGGTCGATCTGGGCCAGTTCCGCCTGTGGTACTCGCAAGCGGGCACCCCCAAGGTCACCGCGCGGCTTTCGCACGGGGACGGAACGGCGCGGTTGAGCCTGGCCCAGGATATTCCGCCCACCCCCGGACAGGCCGCCAAGCAGCCGATGGTGATTCCGCTGCGGCTGGCGCTGTTCGATCGGAAAACCGGGAAACACCATGGTGAACAACTGGTTACACTCGATCAACCTCAACTTGACTTGAGCTTTGATGGATTCGCCGAGCGCCCGGTGCTGTCGCTCAACCGGGGCTTTTCGGCGCCGGTGGCGATCGACGCCGATCTGGCCAGCGCCGATCTGGTCTTCCTGGCCGCCCACGACGACGATCCCTTTGCCCGTTACGAGGCGATGCAGCAGCTGGTCGTGCAGCATCTGGTCGCGCTGATCGGCGGCGGCGCCTTGTGCGAAGGCGAACGCGATGCCGGGCGCGAGGCGATCCGGGGCGCCCTGGCGCGAATCCTGGCCGATGAGGCGCTCGACGATCTGATGCGCGGCGAACTGATGGCGCTGCCCGGTGAGGCCTATCTGGCCGAACAGTTCGTGGTGGCCGATCCGGGCGCGATCCGCACCGAGCGCGAGGGGCTCAAGGCCTATCTGGGCGCCGCGCTGGGCGACCAGCTGCTGACGCTGCATGCGCGCGCCAGCGCGTTGCCCTACAGCCTCTCGCGCGAGGCGCGCGGGGCGCGCAAGGTCAAGACCCAGGCGCTGGTCCTGCTTGCGGCGGGAATTCCCGAAGTGGCCGCGCAGCTCGCCGCCGCGCAGTTTGACGCGGCCGACAACATGACCGACCGGCAGGGCGCACTGATGGTGCTGTGCGGGCTGGAAACGCCGCTGCGGCAGGAACGGCTCGATGCTTTCCACGCCCGCTTCGCCGGCAATGCGCTGGTGATCGACAAGTGGTTCTCGCTCCAGGCGGGATCGCTGCATCCCCAAGTGCTCGACCATGTCGCCGCGCTTGCAGCGCATGGCGATTTCACGCTCACCAATCCCAACCGGGTGCGTTCGCTCTACATGGCGATGGCGGCCAATCCGGGGGCGTTCCATCACGGGTCTGGCGAGGGCTACCGCCGGATCGCCGACTTGATCCTCGCGCTCGATCCGCTCAATCCCCAGACGGCGGCGCGCTTCGTGGCGCCGCTCGGGCGCTGGCGGCGGATCGAGGCGCACCGTGCGGCGCTGATGCGGGCCGAACTGGAGCGGATCGCGGCTTCGACCGATCTCTCCCGCGACACCTTCGAGCAGGTGAGCAAGAGCCTTGCCTGAGCCGGTCGAGGTCTTTCGCGCCGAATCGCTTGCCGGGATACCGCATGGCTTCCTGGGCCGTCGCGGTGGGGTCTCGGCCGGGCTGGTCGCCGGGCTCAACCTTGGCCTGGGCGCGGGCGACGAGGATGCCGCGGTCCAGGCCAACCGCGCGCTGGCGATCGCCGCGATCCTCCCCGGTGCCGGTCTTGCCACGGTCTATCAGGTCCATTCGGCCGATTGCGTGGTCGCCAGGGCGCCCTGGCCCGATGCCGCGCGGCCCCATGCCGATGCCCTGGTCACCGACCAGCCCGGCCTCCTGCTGGGTGTGGTCACCGCGGACTGCGCCCCGGTTCTGCTGGCCGACCCCGAAGCGGGGGTGATCGGCGCAGCCCATGCCGGATGGAAAGGCGCGATCGGCGGAGTAACCGATGCCGCGATCGAAGCGATGGAAACGCTGGGCGCCCGGCGCTCGCGGATCCGGGGAGCGATCGGCCCGTGCATCGCCCAACCGAGTTATGAGGTCGATGAGGCCTTCGCCGCCAACTTCCTAGCTAGCGATCCGGCCAATGCGCGTTTCTTCATCGCAGGATCGCCGGGCCATCGTCACTTCGATCTCGAAGGCTATGTCGCCCACCGGCTTGAGGCGGCGCGGATCGCCACGGTCGAGCGGATGCGGCTCGATACCTACCCCGATCCGGCCCGGTTTTATTCCTATCGCCGCGCGACGCACCGCAAGGAACCGAACTATGGCCGCCAGATGTCGCTGATCGGGCTGGGCTGAACCCCTTGCGCGCGGTGCAATCGGGGGTGAAAAATTGGCTGTTGGCACGGGCGGCCATCGCGTCTATCAGGCGCGCCAAATCGTTGGCTTGACCGGCGCCATGCCGGGCTTGTAACGGTTCTTGCAGGGGTTTCCTGGGCGCAGGATTTGGGACGGCTTCCCCGCCTTGGCCAGCTTTCGGGCATCGGGCACAAGCGGTGAAACCATATGGAACGGGACAAGTTCGATCATGGCAAATGAGGCTGGCACCGACGCTCCCGCCGTTGACGGCGAAGGCGTACGGCGGCGCGATTTCATCAATATTGCTGCGGTAAGCGCGGCGGGCGTGGGCGGCGTGGCCGTGATCGTCCCGCTGGTGGCCCAGATGTGGCCTTCGGCCGACGTGCTGGCTGAAAGCTCGACCGAGGTCGATATCGGCGCGATCCAGCCCGGCCAGGCGATCAAGGCGGTGTTCCGCAAGCAGCCGGTGTTCATCCGCAACCTCAAGCCCGAAGAGATCGAGGCCGCCAACAAGGTTGACGTCGCCACCCTGCGCGACCCGCAGACCCTGGCCGAGCGGACCAAGGAAGGCCATGAAAACTGGCTCATCACCATGGGCGTTTGCACCCATCTGGGCTGTGTGCCGCTGGGCACCGGCGAGGGCGAGGTGAAGGGTGAGTTTGGCGGCTATTTCTGCCCCTGCCACGGCTCGCACTACGATACCGCCGCGCGCATCCGCAAGGGCCCGGCACCCAAGAACCTGCAAGTGCCCGAATACGAAATCAACGGCACTGTCGTGAAGATCGGCTGAGGTAGACCATCATGAGCTTTCCCTGGGCAAAGGAATACAAGCCGAGCCACCCCTTTATGGTGTGGATGGACGAAAAGCTGCCGCTTCCGCGGCTGGTCTACAACGCGGTGGGCGGCGGCTACGAAGTGCCGCGCAACATCAATTACCTGTGGAACTTCGGGTTCCTCGCGGGACTGTGCCTGGTCATCCAGATCGTTACCGGCGTGGTTCTGGCGATGCATTTCGGCGGCGATACCCGCGTGGCTTTCGATTCGACCGAGCACATCATGCGCGACGTCAACTGGGGCTGGATGCTGCGCTACGGCCACGCCAACGGCGCGGCGGCCTTCTTCGCGGTGATCTACATGCACATCTTTCGCGGCTTCTACTACGGCTCGTACAAGGCCCCGCGCGAGATGATCTGGCTGCTCGGCGTGGTGATCTTCCTGCTGATGATGGCCACCGCCTTCATGGGCTATGTGCTTCCCTGGGGGCAGATGAGCTATTGGGCCGCGCAGGTCATCACCGGGCTGTTCAGCGCGATCCCGCTGATCGGCGATCCGCTCAAGGAATGGCTGCTGGGCGGTTTCGCGCCCGACAACGCCACGCTCAACCGCTTTTTCTCGCTCCACTTCCTGCTGCCCTTCGTGATCCTGGGCGTGGTGATCCTGCATGTCTGGTCGCTGCACATCCCGGGCTCGTCGAACCCGACCGGGGTCGAAGTGAAGACCGAGAGCGATACCGTGCCGTTCTATCCCTACTTCGTCGCCAAGGACGGGTGGACGATCGGCGTTTTCATGATCGTCTACGGCATGTTCGTGTTCTTCATGCCCAACGCGCTGGGCCACCCGGACAACTACATCCCGGCCAACCCGATGCAGACTCCGGCACACATCGTGCCCGAATGGTATTTCTGGCCGTTCTACGCGATCCTGCGCAGCTTCACCCAGAACTTCCTGATCTTCGACGCCAAGCTGCTGGGCGTGATGGCGATGTTCGCCGCGATCCTGGTCTGGTTCTTCCTGCCCTGGCTCGACAAGTCGCCGGTGCGTTCGGCCACCTACCGCCCGCTTTACCGCAAGTTCTTCTGGTTGCTGGTGATCGACGTGCTGATCCTGGGTTACCTGGGCGGCGCGCCGGCGGAAC
>JAKOWQ010000377.1 GCA_029781465.1 Pseudomonadota bacterium | reverse complement strand
GGCCAGGATTGCAGCGGCAAGGACCAATCGGCGCATCGGACGAATCACTCCAGGCCCAGCGCCCGGCGCGCTTCGGCTACCCGCGCCCTTACCTGTTCGGGCGCGGTTCCGCCATAGCTGGCGCGCGAAGCGACCGAGGCATCGACCGAAAGCGCCGAAAAGACCCGCTCGTCGATCCGGGGATCGATCGCCTGGAGTTCTGCCAGCGTCAGTTGATCGAGCGCGACACTGCGGCTTTCCGCCAGTTTTACCGCCGCGCCGGTAATGTGGTGCGCCTCGCGAAAAGGAACGTCGGCCTGCCGCACCAGCCAGTCGGCAAGATCCGTGGCAGTGGCATAGCCAAGCTCGGCGGCCTGGCGCATCCGGTCGGTGCGGAACGTGGCGCCCTCGATCATTCCGGTCATCGCCGCGAGGCACAGGGTGAGCAGACTGGCGGCCTCGAACACCGGTGGCTTGTCATCCTGCATGTCCTTTGAATAGGCCAATGGCAGACCCTTCATGGTCACCACAAGGCTGGTCAAGGCACCCACAACGCGCCCACAATGCCCCCGAACGAGCTCGGCCGCGTCGGGGTTCTTCTTCTGCGGCATGATCGAACTGCCGGTCGATAGCGCATCGGGCAGAACCACGAAGCCGAACGGCTGACTCGCCCAGATGATCAATTCCTCCGCCAGCCGCGAGAGGTGCAGCGCGCACTGGGCAGCGGCCATCAGGTAATCGAGCGCGAAATCGCGGTCCGACACGGCATCGAGGCTGTTGCGGGTCGGCGTGGCAAAGCCCAGCGCCCTCGCGGTCATCTCGCGGTCGATTGGAAAGCCCGTGCCGGCCAGTGCCGCGCTGCCCAGCGGGCACTGGGCCATGCGGGTGTGAGCGTCGGCAAAGCGCGACCGATCGCGCCCGAACATCTCGTAATAGGCCATCAGATGGTGGCCCAGCGTTACCGGCTGCGCGGTCTGGAGATGGGTGAAGCCGGGCATGATGCTCTCGGCATGCTCGCCCGCGCGGCTTACCAGCGCCACTTGCAGCGCGCCGAGCGCGGCGTCCGCCGCCGCGCAGGCCTCGCGCACCCAGAGCCGAAAATCGGTCGCCACCTGATCGTTGCGGCTGCGCGCGGTGTGCAGCCGTCCTGCCGCCGGGCCGATCAGCTCGGCAAGGCGGCTTTCGGTGGTCATGTGAATGTCTTCGAGATCCCAATTCTCGGGAACCCCGTTGGCCTCGTATTCAGCCGCCACGCGGTCAAGCCCGGCGGAGATCGCCGCGGCGTCCTCGGGGGTGACGATGCCCTGCGCGCCGAGCATCGCAACGTGGGCCTTGCTGGCGGCAATGTCCTGGCGCCACAGCACCTTGTCGAAGGGGATCGAGGCGTTGATCTCGCGCATGATCGCCGAGGGGCCCTCGGCAAAGCGCCCGCCCCACATCGCGTTCGAGCCGCTGTTGCTGTGATCCTGCTTGCTCAAGGCCCATGTCCCCGGCCGCACCGCGCGGCTTGGGCCGTGCGATAGGCAAAGCGAAGGCGCGGCGCAACCGCCGCCTTTGCGCGGGAATCAGCGGGTGATCAGCTCCGCAGCTGGTAGGCGACCTCGAAATCGCCCCAGCGCCGTCCGTTGATCCACACCGGCGAATATACGTTGCGCACCACGACATAGTTGGTCCCGTCGCCCTCCTGGCGATAGACCGCCATGAAGAACGGCGCGGTGCTGGCCTTGGCCTGCCTGTCAATCGGATCGAGCAGGATCCGCCCGTTGCGGCAGAATTTGGTATCGTAAGCAAGATCGCCGGTCGGCGCGCGCGAGTGTTCGCTGACATGGGTCGGCAGGAAGCCGTTCATGTCGGCGGCCGAACACATGATGATGTCGCCGTGGGCCTGGCGCACCCGATCGAACAGCGGCCGCCAGTGGATATCGGCCCAGTCGGACATTCCGGTGCGGTAGAGCTGCGGGTTGGTGCCAGCGACGGCGCGATAATCGGTATCGAACA
>JAKOWQ010000368.1 GCA_029781465.1 Pseudomonadota bacterium | reverse complement strand
AGCTGCGGGCCGGGGCGAGCCTGTTGCAGCTTTACAGCGCGCTGATCTTCCGGGGGCCGCGGATCATTCCGGAAATCCTCGATGGCTTGTCGAAGCGGCTGGCGGCGCGCGGGCTGTCATCACTGGCTGCGGCAGTGGGCGGTAACGCCCGCGAAATCGCTCACCAGGGGTTGAGCGGCACGTAGGCGTTGAACAATTTCTCGGTGACGCCCTTGGTCTGCAGACGGTCGAGAGCCGTATCGAAGGACTGCCGCGCCGCATCGTTGCCGGGGGCCACGACGAAACTCATGTTGCGGCTGAAGGTGGCGAAATCGGTGAAGGTGCCGCCCAGCAATTTGCAGCAGCCGCGCGAGGCTTCGCCCGCAACCCAGTAGATCATCCGCAGATCATCGCCGAACAGGGCATCAACGGCGCCGGTGCGGAGCGCATCCTGCGCCGCCGCCGGCGTATCGAACGGCACGATGGTGGAACCCGCATAATATTTCGCGAGCCAGGCAGCATGGGCGCTGTCCCTTTGCACGGCAATGCGGCGGCCAGCGAGGCGGGCGACGGACGGATCGGGCAGCGGATTGCCGCTCTGCACCGCGAAGCGCCCGAGGCTGCGGAACCACGGCCTGGTCATCAGGCCCTCGCCCAATGTCTCGCCGGTGATCAGCGGTCCATCCAGCAGCACGTCGCCAGCTCCACTCTGGAGCTTCGGCAGAAGCTCGGCCAGAGGGCGGAGTTCCACCGTGCAGGACAGCTGCATTTCGCCGCAGGCGGCGAGCGCCAGTTCGACAGCGAGACCCGCCGGCGCGCCCGATGCCGACCGGAAGCTGAAGGGCGGGAAATCCTCATCGGCCAACAGACGCAGCTTGGTTCCGGCCGGCAGTTTGACTGCTGGCGCCGCGGCATCGACCTGCCGGAAATGCGGCAGATGATAGGCGGTTTCGGCGCTCACCACCGGCATCACAACCATTGAGAGTGCAGCCGCCATAACTGACAACGCAAGGTTGGTGGCCTTAGGTAATCTGATGCGGTTGATTACCCCACATCCTGCGGCACAGCGGCTGTAACGGATTTTGTTTTGGGATTGTTTTTTCATATCTGGCCCGGGCCGGAACAAGGGCTGCTCGATTCCGGC
>JAKOWQ010000094.1 GCA_029781465.1 Pseudomonadota bacterium | reverse complement strand
CCAAGGAAGACCGCGCCGCAGCCGCCAAGGCATCGGCGGCGGGCGTCAACTACCCGGTGATGCTGATTACGGCGGCCATGGTGGTCGTCGCATTGCGGTTTGTTGCTCCCACGGTGCCCGCTGTCGAAGCGGCGGGAATTTCGGGCCAGATCGGCCTCGGAACGGCATTGGGTCTGCTCGCCGGTGTTTCCGCGTCCGATCGTCCCAGGCTGATCGCGCTGCTGCTGCTGATCCCGATCCTGGCCCTGACGATGCTGACCAACCAGGAGATCTTCAATGCCTATCTGGTCTGGGCCGACGAGCACTTCCAGCTGACCTTCTTCGGCACCACCCTGCCCACCAGCTACATGATCACCATCGACGCGGCGCTCAGCTTTTCGATGCTCGCGGCTGTGGCGCTGTTCTGGAAATGGCGCAGCGACCGGGGTGCGTGGGAGCCCGACGATATCGGCAAGATGATCCTGGGAAGCCTGTTCGTGATCGCCGGAGGGCTGTGCCTGTGGTTCGCCGCAACCACCCAGGGCAGCGGCAAGATCGGGCTGTTCTGGCCGGTGATGTTCCACCTGCTCAACTCGATCGGCTTTGCCCACATCATGCCGGTCAGCCTGGCGCTGTTCACCCGGATCGCACCCAAGGCGATCGTCGCCACGGTGGTGGGAATTTACTACCTGACCTTCTTCACCGCCAACAAGACGGTGGGGATCATCGGTGGGTGGTATTCAACCATGGACACGCCCAGCTTCTGGCTGGTCCATGTCGGCACCGCGGTGGCGGGGCTGGTAGGCTTCACCCTGTTCAAGCTGGTGATGGGCAAGCGGCTTAGCGATGTCCCTGCCGACAGCTAGAGCGTGAGTGAATAGAAGCGCGTATCGACCGCCATGCGCGGAAAGGTTTCGGGCAGGTCGGCGGGATCGACCTGCGCAAAGCCATAGCGCTCGTAAAAGCGGTGCGCGGCATGGAACCACTCGGTCGTTCCCAACCAGATCGTGGCAAGGCCGCTCGCGCGGGCCGCAGAAACGAGCGTCTCCATCAGGTCCCACGCCGTGCCCGCCGAACCGCGCCGGTCGGGGCGCACGAACATCTTGCGCAGCGCCGCCTGCCCCTCACCAATATCCTTGAGCGCGATCGTGCCGCAAATCGCGCCATCGTCGTCGACAGCAACCCAGAAATTGCCCTGGCCGGTGCAATAGAACCCCGGAATGTCGGCCAGGTCCGGCTGCTGCTCGGCGGTTATGTCCATCCCGAACTCGCCGCGCTGGATTGAGAGGATCAGCTCGGCAACGGCATGCTCGTCGCCGGGGCGATAGGGGCGGACTGGGGAGGTCTGGTGCATCGGGCCTACTTAGGGCCCGCACGCGGGACCGCAACCCTGCCTAGCCGAACAGCGCGATCGCCTGCATTCCCACCGCCATGGCCTCGCCATCGGCGTTCCACAGCGCCATGTCCTGGCTCGAGCAGCCCTTTTCGGCATAGTTCCCGGCCGAACGCAGCAGCCACCAGCCATCGCGGGTTTGCGGCAATGGCGTAAGCAGGTTGACCTGCCAGGTCATCGAACTGACCGGAGCGCGCGCATCGAGCAGCGGCATCACCCCCGGCGGCAGGGCATCGCCCACCAGCATCAGCTCGACCATCGGATCGAGCCCTTCGCGGTCGCGCAGCCGCACCCACCAGTCGAGCTCGGGCAGCTTCTGCTCGGAGCGCGGCAGGGCAAATCCGCGATCGAAATGGACCGAGAAGCCCGGCCCGCGCCCCTCGGGAAAGCGCACGGCCTGTTCCGGCGGGATCAGCCCGGCGGGCGGCGGCACCTGGTGAAGGTGCAGGCTGCTTTCCACCGGCCCCATGAACACGAAGGTCGCGCTTAGCCCAACGCCGGCCTCGCTGACGATCTCGGCGGCGATCCAGCTGGCGTTGCGTCCGCGCCGCAGCAGGCGCGCACGCACTTCCACCGCGCCCGCCAGCGGCCCGACGAAGGCGACCTGCGCCGAGCGCAGCGGCGGCAGATCGGGCGCGAGCGTACGCGCCGCCTCCAGCGCCAGCGCGGCGGAGAACCCGCCATAGCTGGTGCGGCCCTGCATCCAGTCATCGGGGACGCTGGTGGCAAAGCCGCCTTCGATGCGGCGGATGGTCGAAAGGGTATCGGGCAGACTCATGCTAAAGACCTTGGTGTCAGGGGTCTGTCCCATTGACGTAAACGGAAAGT